>NZ_CP091090.1:0-3305 GCF_021560075.1 Pseudomonas juntendi | reverse complement strand
GTTGACGAAGTAACCGATCAGCCCTTCGGTCTCGACCCGGTTGCGGTTGGCGCTGGGCACCCCGATGCGGATATCGTGCTGGCCGCTGTAGCGGTGCAACAATGCGTGCAATGCCGCCAGCAGCAACATGAACAAGGTGCCACCCTCGGCCCGGGCCAAGGCGTGTAAGGCATGACTCAAGGCCGCCGGCAGTTGCAGGTTGCAGCGCGCGCCACGGTGGCTGGGCTGCGCCGGCCGCGCGTGATCCAGCGGCAGTTCCAGCACCGGTTGCTGCGCGCCCAGGCGCTCGGTCCAGTAGGCCAGCTGGCGATCACGCTCGCCCGCCTCCATCCAGTGGCGCTGCCACAGGGCATAGTCGGCGTACTGGATCGGCAGCGGCGCCAGCGTCGGCGCCTGGCCGAGGCTCAAGCCGGCATACAGGGCGATCAGCTCGCCGACCATCACCTGCATCGACACGCCATCGGAAACGATATGGTGCTGAGTCAGTACCAGCACATGGTCGTCGGGCGCCAGCTCCAGCAGGCGGACCCGCAGCAGCGGCCCCGCCTCGAGGTCGAACGGGTGACGGGTTTCCTCGGCCACCCGGGCCTCCAGTTGTGCCAGGTCCAGCGGCCCGACTACCTCATGGGCGATAGCCAACCCGGCCCCGGGGTCGATCACCTGCAATGGGCGCGTCTGGTCGAAGACAAAGCGGGTGCGCAGCGTCTGATGCCGTTCCACCAACCGCTCGAAGGCACCTTGCAGCGCTTGGCGATCCAGCCGGCCGCGCAGCCGCAGGGCCATGGGGATGTGATAGGCACTGCTGTGCGGCTCCAGTTGCCAGAGGAACCACTGGCGCTCCTGGGCGAAGGACAGCGGCAGTTGCTCGAAGGCCGACTGCACCTCGGGGATCGGCAGGTTGGCCGGGGACACGCCCTCGGCCAGCATCTTCTCCAGGTACAGCGCACGCTTGTCCAGGGGCAAGGTGATGAAGCGGCGAGCGATCCGCGCGGCAACGGTACTGTCCATCACAGCCCCTCCATGTCGTCGAGCAGGCCTTCCAGACGGCTCAGGGTCGCATCCTGCACCTGTGCGCCGGTGGCTTGCAGTTGCGCCACCAGTGCACCGAGCACCGGGTATTGGAACAGCAGCTGCGGGACCAGTGTCAGCCCCAGTTCGAGTTGAATACGCGACACGATATTGATCACCAGCAGGGAATGCCCGCCCAGTTCGAAGAAGTTGTCCGTCAGGCCGACCCGCTCAAGCCCGAGCACCTGCGCCCAGATCGCCGCGACCTGTTGTTCCAGTTCACTCTTCGGCGCCACGTAGGCACGCTGCGATTGCGCAGCATCCACGGCAGGCAAGGCCTTGCGGTCCAGCTTGCCGTTGGGCGACAGCGGCAGGCCGTCCAGTACCAGCCACTGGTTCGGCACCATGTAGTCCGGCAGGCCACGGCGCAGGTGCTCGGCCAGTTGTGCCTGCCAATCGGCGGCCTCGCCGGCCAGCACCACATAACCGACCAGCTGCTTGCCGTCCGGCACCGTCACCACGGCTTCACGCACCAGGTCGTGCTCCAGCAGACGCGCCTCGATCTCACCCAGCTCGATGCGCAGGCCACGCAGCTTGACCTGGTGGTCGATACGCCCGGCGTACTCGATCACCCCGTCCGCGCGGTAGCGCGCCAGGTCACCGGTGCGGTACATGCGCTCGCCATTGCCGTATGGGCTTACGGCGAAACGCTCGGCGGTCAGCCCCGGGCGGCGGTGGTAACCGCGCGCCAGGCCTGCGCCGGCCAGGTACAGCTCGCCCAGCACGCCCACCGGCACCGGTTGCAGCTCGGCATCGAGGATGTAGCAGGCCAGGTTGGCGATCGGCGCGCCGATCGGCACGCTGTCCCGCCCTTCCTCACGGCAGGTCCAGTGGGTCACGTCGATGGCCGCCTCGGTCGGGCCGTACAGGTTGTACAGGCCCGCCTTCGGCAGCTTGGCGAACACCTGCTGCTGGGCATCGGCTGGCAGCGCTTCGCCACTGCAGACGATGCGCGCAAGGCTCGTGCAGCGCGGCACGCCGCTGTCTTGCAGGAACGCCTGGAGCATCGACGGCACGAAGTGCAGCGTGGTGATGTTTTCGCCGGTGATCAGCTCGACCAGGCGGGCCGGGTCGCGGTGATCACCCGGCGCGGCAACCACCAGCCGCGCACCGGTCATCAAGGGCCAGAAGAACTCCCATACCGACACGTCGAAGCTGAACGGCGTTTTCTGCAACACGCTGTCGCGGGCATCCAGCCGGTAGGCCTGTTGCATCCAGCACAGTCGGTTGACCAGGGCCGAATGGCGGTTGCCCGCGCCTTTCGGCCGGCCTGTGGAGCCGGAGGTGTAGATCACATACGCCAGGTTTTCAGGGGCCACCGCCACGTTCGGGTTGCGCACGTCATCGGCGCCCGGCTCCAGGTCCAGCGCCAGGGTCTGCACGCCTTCGGCCAGCGGCAGTTGCAGGTGGCTCTGGGTCAGCAGCAGCTGCACGCCGCTGTCCTCGAGCATGTAGCGCAGGCGGTCTTCGGGGTAGTCCGGGTCCAGCGGCACGTAGGCGCCACCGGCCTTGAGGATGGCCAGCAAACCGACCACCATCTCCACCGAACGCTCCACCGCGATGCCCACCAGCCCATCCGCGCCGACCCCCAGGGCGATCAGGCGATGGGCCAGGCGGTTGGCGCGGGCGTTGAGCTGGGCGTAGCTCAGGCGCACCTCGCCGAAGGCCAGCGCCGGGGCATCCGGGGTGCGCTGCACCTGGGCCTCGATCAGTTGCTGGATGCTCTGCTGCAGCGGGTACTGTTCAGCGGTGGCGTTCCACGTGACCAGGGTGCGCTCGCGCTCGGCGGCCGCCAGCAACGGCAGTTCGGCCACCGGTTGGTGCGGTTGCTCGACGATGCCTTGCAGCAGGTTGATGAAGTGGGTGGACAGCCGCTCGATGGTCGAGCGCTCGAACAGGTCGGTGGCATAGATGAACGACGCCTCCAATCCCTCTGGCGATTCGCGGGTCTCCAGGGTCAGGTCCAGTTGGGCCACTTCGGTGACACTGTCCACGCCTTCGATCTGCAGGTCGCCCAGGCGCGCACTGGTCGCCCCGCCACGGCCGGCCGCTTGGTGGTTGAACATCACCTGAAACAGCGGGTTGAGCCCCAGGGTGCGCTCCGGCGCCAGGGCCTCGACCAGTTGCTCGAACGGCAGCTCCTGATAGGCCTGGGCATCCAAGGCGTGCTGGCGCACCTGGCGCAACAATTCGACGAAGGGCTGCTCGCCGGCAACCTGGGCACGAATCACCTGAGT
>NZ_CP091089.1:0-65587 GCF_021560075.1 Pseudomonas juntendi | reverse complement strand
CCCTGGGCATCCTTGTCACCGCCCCGGGCTTTCTCCAGCTGCGCGTCGAACTGGCGCTGTGCCTCGGCCAGGCGCTCGGCCGGGGTCAGGGTGCTGGTGTCGCCCAGCTTCTGGCCGTCGAGCCATGCCTTGTAGCTCTCGCCCAGTTCCTTGGCGGCGGCGATCGCCTGCTCGTTGAAGTCCTTGATGGCCTGCAGGCGCTCAGCGGCCAGCACCTGCTCGAGCATCACGATGTCGAGGCCGTTGTGCTTGGCCTGCTCCAGCTCCTGCTCGGCCTGGGCGTCGAACACGGCCAGCATGGCCTTGCGCTTGGCCTCGGTGTCGTCGCCCAGGTCTGCCAGGCGCTTGGCGATGCTGGCGTTACCGCCACGGATGGCCATATCGGCCTGTTTCATGGCGTCGGCGAACTCGCCGGCGAGCACGTTGGCCAGGCGCTCCAGCTGCGCGGCGCTGTAGCCGGCGGCCTTGGCGCTGGCCATCTCGGCGCGCTGCTGCTCTTTGAGGGCGCTGACGGAGGCCTCGCGGTCCATGTAGCCGAGCACGGCCTGGCGCTGGTCCAGGTTGACGTCCAGCTTGCGGATCTGCTCCTGGTACTGCTCGATGACGGCCTTGCGACCGGCCTCGATGCCGGCTTCGATCAGGCCCAGGTTCGCGCCCACCAGGGCGGCGTCCTTGCGGGTCAGCGCGGCCTGCTTGTCGTAATCGCGCAGCGCCATGGCCTGCTGGTCGGTCAGGCTCATGCCGATCGACTGCTTGGCGGCGTCCTCGAGGCCGTCAGCCAGCTTGCGCAGGTTGGCGGCGCGGGTCTGCTCGATCTCGGCCATCTTGGTGGCGTCGGCAGCGACCGTCTCGAACGCCAGCGAGGCCTCGGCCAGGGCGGCGTTGAGCGATTCCACCTGCTTGCTGATGTCGGTGGCGTCCATGTCCTTGATCGAGGCGTAGTTCTTGAAGATCTGTTCCAGGCGGCCGAAGGCGTCCTGCGTCGTCTCGTCCTTTTTCTTGAAGTTGTCGATGTTCGGGGCGGCTGCGGTCAGCAGCTTCTCGACGTAGCCGTCCATCCACTCGCTGAAACCGTCGGTACCGCCGTGATACTGGCCGTTGACGGCGGCGGTGCGGCTCAACAGGTCGATGCCGGCGGTGTCGCCGACGCTGTCGATGTAGTCGGCCAGGCCGCCCAGCTTCTCGTTGACCTCGCTCTGGAAGCCGTCGGGCAGGTCCAGGTACTTGATCGACTTCTTCTTCTTGCCGAACATCTTTTTCTTGACCCACACCTGGTACTGGCGACCGTCGGTCATTTCGGTACCGGAGAAGTTGGCCTCGATGCCCTGCTCTTTCAGCTTCTTGTTCGAGCCAAACAGCGAACCGATCAGGCCGCCGATGACCGCACCCGCCAGGGCGCCTACGGGGCCCGCAAACGCGCCGACCTGCGCGCCCAAGGCGGCGCTCGACACACCGGCCGCCGCGCCCACAACGGCGCCCGCAGAGCCCAGGGCGCCGGAATACTTGCCGCCGCCGACCCAGTCGCCGATGTAGTTGCCGGCGATGCCGTAGCCCATGTAGCCGAGGTTGGAAATGGTGCCGGCGTTGGCGAACATGCCGCCGGAAATGTTGCCGCCGGCCATGGTCGCGCCCTGCAGGCCGCCGGTGCCGCTGGCCCAGCCGCCGAACTGGGACAGGCCCAGGCCGACGCTGTTGCCGCCGAATGCGCCCTGCACGCCGTTCCACAGCCCGCTGACGCCGCTGCCGACGTTGGCCATAAAGCCCTTGCCCAGGGTGTACGCCTGGTTGAGGCTGCTCATGGTGCTCATGAGGTTGCCGCCGCCCCCGCCGCTGCTGGCGGCGCTGAAACCGCCGCCGCTGAACAGGTTGCTGAACCAGCTGGTGGCGTTGCTGGCGCCGGTGCTGACCACGTTGCCCAGGGACTGGAGGAACGACAGGCCGCTGCTGCCGATGCCGCTGCCGCCGGTACCGGAGCCGCTGAACAGCTTCCCGAGGGACTGGAGCAGGCCACCGCTGCTGGTGACGCTGCCGCCGCCGACGCCGGCGGTGGCGCCGTTGCCGTTGCCCAGGACGTTGTTGAGGATTTGGGTCACGTTGCCGCTGTTCAGGCCCATCATCTGCCCGGTGCCCTGGAGGATCGGCAGCAGGATCGGCTTAATCGCCGCTTGGTAGGCCAGCTCGGCGACCAGGCGCTTGAACATCGACTTGATGCCGTCGGTCATCTTCTGGAAGGCGTTTTCACCCTCGGTGAAGGCCGAAATGAACGACTCTTTAAAGCCGTCCTCGATCTCGCTGGCGATCGACGCGAACTTCTGCGCCATCGGGTCCAGTTGGTTCTGCGCCTCGATCAGCTCCTTTTTGGCCGCGATCAGCGAGCGGCGGATGGCCTCGACCTGCTCGGGGGTCTTGGCGACCTTGGCCAGCTTCTCCAGGTCGGCGACCTGCTTGTTGTACTTCTCCTGGGCATTGGCGGTGGACTCGACCATGCGCTGCAGCTCGGTGGCCTGGTCGACGCGCAGGCGGGCGCTGTCGTTGGCCGCCTGGGCCTTGCGCAGCTCCTCGGCCTCGGCCTTGACCGCTGCCGCGTTCTTGCCCGACAGGGCCGCGCTGATGGCCTTCTCGTTGTTGTAGGCGCGCAGGGCGGCCTCACCCCCAAGGATGGCGGTGGCGTGCGCCTGCTGCTCGGCGGTGTCCTTCTGCAGCTCGGCGGTGGTCTTGGCCAGGTCGGCGCGATCGCGGGCGTCGTGTTCCTTGTTGATCAGGTCGACGACCTGCTGGCGGGCCGAGGCGTTGACCTTGAGCATCTCCTTTTCGACCTCGGCCTGGATGCCGGCGACGCGCACGGCCTCGGCGTTTTTGCCGTAGGCCTCGGCCAGCCGATTGGCGTTGTCGATAGCGTTCTTCTGGTCCTTGATGAAGTCCTTGAGCGCGTCGGCCTCGCGGTTGGCGTCCTTTTGGCTGTCCTTGCTGGGCGTGGTGTTGGCCTTGATGGTCGCCAGGATGCCGGTCATGCGGTCCTGGGCGGCTTTCAGGGTGTCCTGGTACGCCTTCGCGCCGGCGGCGCCGGTGCGGTTGGCGGCCTCGGTGACGGTCATCACGCCCTCAGCCACCAGCGGCGCCAGCATGGCGGCCTTCTCGGCGATGGCGATGGCCTGCATGGCGTTCGCCTCGAGCACGGCGGTGCGCATGGCGCTGTCCTTGGCCTTGGCAGCCTCGGCGGTGTTGGCGTCCTTGAGGGCTTTCTCGTACTTGTTCAGGGCCTCGGCCTGCTTGGCCAGCACCACCACATAGGCCTGGCGCTCGGGCGAGAAGCCCTTTTGCGCGGCCTGGTAGGCGACCTCCTCCGACTTGAGCATGCCGATGGTGTCGCGGGCGGCGACCAGCTTGCCGATGAACTTCGACCACTCCTCGCCGTTGGCGTCCATGCCGCTGGCGCCGTCGGTGACGTTCTTGTTGAGCCCCAGGATGGCCTGGGCGGCCATGTCGGCCGGGTTCTTGATAAGGTCGATACGGGCCTGGTAGTTGGCCGCGCGCTTGGCGCTATCGTCCATTTGGACGGCGGCCGCGCCCACCCGCATCTTGAAATCGTCCATGGCCTTGCCGGTCATGCCGGCCTTCTCGGCGATGGCGGTCAGCGATTCCAGCATCTGCTGGCTGTCGATCTTGCCGGTGCTGCCCTGCTCGAGCAGGTCGGCGACCTGCTTTTGCCGTGCCAGGGTGGCTTGCTGGTCGGCCAGGCTGGTCGGTGCACCGGTCTTGCCCGAGGCGTGCTGCAGGCGGGTGAGCTGCTCGAGCTGCTCGCGCATATTGGCCACGGCGCCCTTCATGGCCTCGTTCTCGGCCTCCAGGTTCTTGGCCAGGTCCAGGCGCAGCGATTCGCGCTTGGCTTCGTTCAGGGTCTTGAGGTGCTTCAGGTACTCCTGGGCGTTGCGGCCGGTGTCCACCAGGGTCTTGTTGAAGGCGGTTTCAGCCTCCTGGGCGGTGGTGGCGTTGGCCGCGTACAGCAGATAGACCGCCGCAACGGCGCTCAGGAGGCCCAGCAGCGCGCCCAGGGGGTTGGTGAGGGCAATGGCCGCCCCGAAGCCGGCAGCGGCCTTGGAGGCCGTGCCAAGGCTCAGGCCGAGGGCCGACGCGCCCACGGCCGCCGCCCGGGTGCCGACGCTGAAGGCGGTCAGGGCGCTGGTGGCGCTCAGGATGGCGCCGGCGACCTTGCCGGCGGCCCACAGGCCGATGAACACGTCCAGGTGGTCGATCATGAACATCAGCGCCTTGGCGCCGACGTCCAGGGCGACGGCCAGCAGGTTGACGGCCGTGGTGGTGCTGTTGAGCGCTTCGTTGGACTCCAGGCGGGTGATCAGGTCGGCGATCGCCTTACCGAACACGGCCGACGCGCCGGCGGCTTCGTCCGCGCGGCCCACCAGCTGGATCATGGTGCTGTCGACGCGGGCCATGCTGTTGCTGACGCTGACGAATACGCCCGCGAACTCCTGGTCGATGTAGTCCTTTTGCGACTGCAGGGCGCCGATCATCTTTTTCGCGGTGATCTGGCCTTCGGCGCCCATGGCGCGCAGCTGGCCGATCGAGACGCCCAGGCCGTTGGCGATCGCCTGGGCGAGCCGTGGCGCCTGCTCCATGACCGAGTTCAGTTCGTCGCCGCGCAGGGCGCCCGACGCCATGGCCTGGCTGAGCTGGAACAGCGCCGCCTCGGCCGACGCGGCCGGGGTCCGGCTGATCATCAGCGTCTTGTTGATGGTGTCGGTGATGCTCACCAGCTGCGTCTGGTTGAGGTTCAGTTCCTGGCTGGCCCGGGCCATACGGGCGTACAGCTCGACGGTGCCTTTGAGGCTCTGCGCGGTCTGCTGGCTGATCTGGTACAGGTCGCGCCAGGCGCTGTTCATCGCCTGGGTGGACTCGGCGGTCAGCATGATCTGCCCGCGCAGGGAGCCATAGGTGTCGGCGTAGTTCATCAGCTGGCTGACGCCCAGGCTGATGCCGATCGCCGCCATGCCCGCCTTGAGCAGCTGCAGCGCCTTGCTGGTGGCCTTGGCCTGTTCTTCGTGCTTGCGCAGCTCGCCGGCGTTGCCGGCCAGCGCAGCGGTCAATTTGAGGACGGAGCCGGTGGCTGCGGCCGTGGCCACCTCGTAAAGGGACCAGGCACGCGCCAGGCTGCCGATCTGTCGTGCAAGGGTGGTGGCGACGCCGGCGATCGACTTGAACGCCGACGTAACCATGCGCTCCATCCGAATCGCGGTTGTCTCGACCTGGCGCCCCTGGCCCTCGAATCGGCCCAGTTCGTCCCGTGCTCGCTTGATGTCGCCCGTGTCGACCTCAAAGCCCAATACCGCGATGTCTTCGCTCATGCACCACCCTGCTGCTTGGTAGGCGGTTTGTTCTCCGCCTGGTGATCTAGGTGCGCCTGGTCCAGTGCTCGCAGGGTTTCCACCTCCCAGGGGGATGGATGGTTGCCCGTGAGCGCCGCCCAGGCGGCCATTTCTGTAAAGCCGATGGGGCTGGGTCCGAAGCCGCTACCACCGCGCGCGGCGTGCAGCTCCAGATACCAGCCCCATACGTGATCGACGGCGGCCGGCAGCTCGGGGCCATCGAGTTGGGCAGGTCTGCGGCCGGCGGCGCGCTCGACCTGCTCCAGGTTTTGCCTGTTGGTGATCGCCTTCGGGTCGGCGCTTATGCGGTCACCGAGCCAGAACTGGTGCTTGGCGAATTCGAGGATTGCGCCTCGGCACTCGGCAAAAAATTGGCGCGCTCGTTGATGAAGCGGTCGGCCTGGTCACGAATGAACGGGTACTTGGTATACAGGGCGGTGGCGGACTGGCGGGTGCAGGCGATCGGCTGTCCATCCAGGCCCAGGAAGCCTTCCCAGCGCACGGTGACGCCGGCGAGCATGTTGATGGTTTCCGCTTCCAGCTCCTCGGCGGTCATCTTGACGTTGCGCTTGGCCAGGCGCTTGTTCAGGTTGATGTTCTGCGCGGTGCGGTACGCCTGCGAGTCGGAGCCCTGCAGGAAGATGATCATCTTGGCGCGGCCGTGCTCGTCGCGGTCAACGACACCGTTCGGGCCTTCTACTTCCAGGGCGGCGCCTTGATCGGCGTGGGCTACGGTGTCGAACGATGCTGGCATTTGAAACATGGGGCTTTCCTCGCTTGGGGTTTGGTGCGGCGCTTCGCTCTTTAGCGGTTTAGCGAAATAGCGATATCGCTAAAAGGCGAAGCGCTCGCGGGTTAGTTAGAACGCTGGATGATTAGGGAGGTGTTGGTGGCCGAGTCGACCAGGGCCTGGTACTGGTACTGGCTGGTTACCGGGCCCTCCTGCGGCGGGTCCATGGTGCTGGAGCTGAACTTGGTGCGCGGCATGTGCACGGCCAGGAAGTCGGTCCCGTTCGGGTCATCCATCCGGCACGAAATGGCTTTCTCCAGCTCGTTCTCGAAGATGTTGTGCAGGGTCGCGTTCTCGAAGAACGCCGACAGGTTGCCGGTGACCTGGGCGGTGCCCTCGAACACGTCCGGGCTGAACCGGGAGCCGCACACCGGCTGCACCGAGCGGCCGTTGGCGATGGTCAGGTCCAGGCTGGTGACAACGGCCTGCGGGACGCCGTCGACCAGG
Organism: Pseudomonas juntendi; assembly: GCF_021560075.1. Classification (NCBI taxonomy): domain Bacteria; kingdom Pseudomonadati; phylum Pseudomonadota; class Gammaproteobacteria; order Pseudomonadales; family Pseudomonadaceae; genus Pseudomonas; species Pseudomonas juntendi. The sequence continues at coordinate 58,969 of NZ_CP091089.1, read as the reverse complement.
ATGTTGGCCTGGAACGCCACCAGCGGGCTGTTGCTCGGAGCAGCGGCCGGGTTGCCCAGGGTCGAGCCCTGGAACGCGCCACCGCTCATGCCCAACAGTTCCAGCGTGCCGCCGATCATCTGGTCGGGCTGCATGCTGATGCTCATGCTGTTGATGGCCACGCCTCGGAACACCTGGTACTGGGCAACGTCAGGGAAACGACGCTCAATGGTGTAAGTGGTCAGGGTGCTGCCCACCTTGAGGATCTTGCCGACGCCGGCGCAGGTGCGGCTGGCGGCCGTGGCCTCGGTGGTCAGGGTCTTGCTGACGAACAGGTCCTGGGCGGTGACCGATACCACGGTCGCGCGGCCGTTGTTGCCACCGGTGGCAAAGCCGGTGACGTTGATTTCAAGGCCCGGGAAGAAGCCATCGTTGATCCAGGAGCCCGACGCACGGGTGAACTTGTTGGTGCCGGAAGCTGCCGCCAAGTTGACCGCTGCGTGGGTCGGGGCGTTGACCCAGGCGCTGGACATGGCGCCTTCGAGCATGTCGTCGAAGCTGGCCACGGACAGTTCATAACCCAGGCTGCCACCGACCTGCTCGAAGCCGTGGCGCATGTCGGCCACCTGGCGGTCCTGGCGGCGTTCCTGCGACACGATCGCCGATCGGGTCTTGTTGATGTTGCGGCTCATGGCACGCAGCGTCTTCATGGACGGCGAGCCGGGGGTGGTGCCGCGAGTGACCTCTTTGACGTAGCTGAGGCCGACGTTAGCGCCAGATGCAAGTGGCATGGGGTGTCTCCTTTCCTGGTGGTTTAGCTATTGGGGCGGTGCAGGTAGTACGTGACGCTGATGGGAATGCCGTACCAGTCAGGCTCGGGCATCGCCGGCCCGGCCTGGGCCTTGCGGCTGACCACGGTTGTCTCCCCGTAGGTCATGAATCCGCTAAGCCCTGGCCGGAAGGCCTGGCAGATGGCGCTGGCCATCTGTTCGGCTGCCTTGGTGCCCTTTCCCGCCGGGTAAAACACGGTGATCTGCCACACGCCGTCGTCTCGCAGCAGCCCGTCGCTCGCTCCATTGCTGCCGAAGCTGGCGACCGTCGTACTGGCCGGCATCAGCTTCTCTTTCAACCAGGGAGTGCCCGGGGTGGGATCGTACCCTTCGTTCTCCCAGGCGTGACCTGTGGGCAATCCGGCCACTTGCAGGAGCCGCTGCCGTAGGGCGGCGCGGACGTTGAAAAGCTCGCTCATGGGTTACTTGCCTCGAAGTCGGCGGGCGTGGCCTTCGGCGATCGCCTTGGCTTGCGCCAGGGCGATGCGGACCATGCCGTTGGGGGCTTGCTGGCTCCAGCCGTACTCCAGCCGGAGGATGTAGCGGGTGTTGTTCAGGAAGAAGAACCGGTCGCCGGCCTGCATCTGCGCCGTGACCAGCGCCAGCTGGCTCAGTGGCTCGCCGGTGCCGGTGGTGGTGCCGCTGTTGAGGCTGGGTTGCCAGCTGCCGCGCGCAAAGCCGGTGTCGACGGGGGTGCCCTCGACGACCAGCTGGCCCAGGTCCTGGCAGGTCAGGGCGGCGACGGCATCCATATTGGCGCCGGCCTTCCTGATGATCCTGGACAGGTCCGATGCAAAGCGTTTCCCCATGTCAGGCCTCGGCGTAGAGCTTCCAGAGGATCGGGGCCCCGTCCGGCGCCAGCTCGTATTGCCAGAAGACGGTGCGGGTCTTGCCGCCGGCGATCAGCTGCCAGCCCTTCCCGGGGGTGTGCGGGGCGCCCTTGGCGGCCACCCAGCACTCCACGACGTCGCGGCCGACCAGGCTGCCGGGCTCAAAGTCCCGGCTTTTGCCTGGCGGCAGGATGACGGCGCGGCGGTTCATGGTCAGGACCAGGCCGCCGGTTTCCTCCTGGCTGACAGGATCGCGCTCGCCTGGCTGCTCGAAGCGCAGCACGACGGGGCCGCCGGCCTCCTCGATCGCCTCCAGGGCGCTGTCGATCTCGTCGCCGTAGATGGTCACAGGTCATAACCCTCGGGCGCGGCCGGGTTGAAGCCCGGGCGGTGGCTCGGGTTGTCGTGCATGCCGACGTCGAACTGGGCCGGGTCGTCGTTGCCCCACTGAGGCAGCATGCCGTCGACGTCCGATTCGCAGCGCAGGAGGCTGGCCAGCAGGCCGAGCGCCGCCTGGTAGACGGTGTGGCCCGGGGCGCCGGCGGCGTAGACCGTGGTGATGGGGCCGACGGTCTTGCTCTGCACCTGGCCGCCCCGCTTGAGCGCCGGCGTCAGGTCCTCGCCCTGGGCGACGAGGCCGGCCAGGTAGCAGGTGGCGTCGACGACCTGGAACGGCACGACGTTGTCGGGGATGGCGTCGCCGTGGCGCTCCACAGCGCCGCTACGCGGCCAGGGCATGCGCTGGGCGTACCCTTGGGCCTTGCGGCCCTTGAAAGCGTACCGCTGGGCGTCGCTGAGGCTTGCCGAGGCCTTCACCAGGGCGGCCTCCTTTTCCGGCTCGCTCAGCGCCGCCCAGGCGGAATCGCCCCGGGCGGAGAAGTAGGCGTCGGCCGCGACCAGGCTGGCCAGGCTGACGGCGTCGGGCTTGCCGGTACCGTCCTCGACAATGATCGTCATGCTGGCAGCGCCTCCACCTCGCGGGAGAGGCCGGTGGCCTCGCCTACAACCTCAACCTGGACAACGTTCAGGCGGATCAGGGCCTGGCCCGGGCTGTCGTTGTCGATGTGCCAGGTGATGGCGGTCACGGGCAGCTTCAGCTCGGCGCCGGTGTCGGCGTCGAACAGTTTGGTGCCCATCGGGGTCCCGTCGCTCACAACCTTGACCCGGACCATCAGCCGTTCAACTCGGCGGCGCGGGCGATGGCTTCGGCCTTGGCGGCTGGCTCGCCGACAGGCTCTTTGGTGGTGCTGTCGATGACGTACCAGCGGCCGGCGCCACGGTGCTCGGCGTGGTAGCGGGGGGCAACCTTCAGCTCGGCCAGGGCGGCCGCATTCGGCGTCACCACGGGCGCTGCCGGAGCCGCCTGCGCGCCTTCCAGGATCGGGCCAGGGGTCGGGCCGTCTACGGGCGGAATCGTGACGTCAGCGCCGTCCTGGGGGATTTCCAGCGGGATGGCGGTGATTGCCGCGACCAGGTCTTCCAGTGGCAGCAGGGCGGCGCCCTCGATCTCCAGGTCAAGGCCGAGGCGGCGCAGCTCCTCCTCGGGCAGCTGGGCCAGGGTCATGCCCTCGCCCAGGCTGTTGATGACGCCGACCAGGTGGCCGATGCGGGTATCCGGGTCGGTGTCGTCGCCCGGCGGCACGATCGGCTCCGGGGCTGGGGCCTGGATCTGCTCGAGCACGGTCACTCCGCGTACCAGCGGGTAGCCGTTTTCGTCCAGGCGCGCGTCGATACGGCGGCCTTCGTACAGCTGGCGCAGGCGCGGCAGCAGGATGCCGTCGGTTTCGACGGGGTCACCGGCCTTGTGCTCGGTGCCGTTGAGGATCAGCGCGCGGGTGGCGATGAACAGGAAACTGGGGCTAAACGGGGGGCGTTTGTAGCGGTTATCGGCCATGGGGGCCTCCTTTCGTCAAAGGGAAAGGGGCGCCGTAGCGCCCCCTGCCGTTAGGCCATGTCTTGCAGGAAGTAGCCGAGGTCTTGGCCGACGATCTGCATGTCGAACGCCATGGAGATCTCCACGCGGTCGGATTCCAGCGTCTCGACGCGGAACTGCTTGATGCGGTTGCCCATCGGGCCGGAGCCGCTCTGACCGGTCCAGGAGAAGGTGTAACCCGCCGTCGGGGTCATCAGGCCTGGCTCCGGGGTGACGTAGGTGAACAGGCAGTGGTTGCCGCCGATGAACTTGTGTACCGGCGGCTTGCCTTCCGGTGCGATGTTCTCGATGGCGTTCATCACCAGGATCTGGTCGATCTCGAACAGCGCGGCGATCGCCTCGCGGGTGATGTTGGCCGGGTTGCTGTTGCTGTTGCCGCCGGCGAACTTCACGCGGTCGATCAGGTCCGGGTGATCCTTCAGGGCGTCCCAAACGCGACGGCCGATGGTGATCTTGTTCGGCTCATAGCCAGTGTCTTCGGCCATGTCGGCCTTGATCTGGCGCACCAGCGCGATCGGGTCCGAGTTGGCGTCGGTCCACTTGAGCACCTGGCTGCCGGTCGGGTTGGAGGCCACGCCTACCTTGCCCTGGGTCCACACGCCTGCCTTGAAGTAGGTGTTGGCCCACAGCTTTTCGCGCTTGATCAGCGCCTTTTGGGTGACGAAGACGGTGGCGTCGCGGTCGACGTTGATCTGTACGTCGGCGTTGTCGCGGACCTGGTCAGGGATGTCCTTGTGGAACGAGTACACGCGGCAGAAGTAGGCCGGCGCGGTGTCGATGTTGTAGCCGCCGCCCTTCGATTCGGTACCGGGGGCGCGCTGCTCCATCTCGTCGCGGTTGAACTCGCCGCGATCGTAGCGGTAGTAGATGTCCGAACGGTTGGTGCTGGGGATGTTCGGGAACACCTTGGTGGCGATGAAGTTCTCGGCCTTCTGCATGTAGGCGATCGAGATGTTGGTCAACGGCTTGTTTACATGCACGTTGTTGCTGGTAGGTCCTGCCATGGTGACTCCTTAACCTGTTGGGTTAGACGACCGCAGGGGCGCCTTTCTGGAAGATGCTGATGACTTCGCCGGCGGCGGCGGCCGCGATCATGGCGGTGCCCAGGACGGCGTTGCCGGTGGTGGCGGTGACCGCGCGGCCCTGGTTGTCGGTGGTGATCTTCGCGTCGACGTTGATGGCGGCGCCGGCGATGATCTTGGTGACGCTGCCGTCAACCGAAACGGCGGCGGCTTCGTCGATGATTGGCTGGTTTTGCACCACGCCCAAGGCGGCCTCGCCGGCGGTGGTGCAGCGCACGACCTTGCCGCCCGACGCCTTGACGAAGCGGTATTGCGAGGCGGTCAGGTCTTCCCCGGCCACCCGGCTCATGCACTTCAAGTTTTCTTCATATGCCATTTGCGTTTCCTCGACTGATGGCTGGGGGGTGGCCGCCGGTGGACGGCCGGTACGGTTAGCGGGCGTTGCGTTCGGCGATGTACGCCTCGTACAGCTCTGGCTGGTCCATCAGGACTTGGGCCTCGGCTTCCTCGGGGGTCAGCGAGCTGTCGGACTTGCGCAGCTCGACCACGGCGGAGGCGATGCGCGCTTCGGCGTCGCCGCCGCCTTCAACGTGGCCTTTGCCAATCACGGTGGTGCGGTCTTTGCCGCCCTTGCCGGTGCCCTTGTCGCCGGCGCTGGTGGTGATGGCGTCCTGGGCGGCTTTAAACAGGCGCTCCAGCTCCTCGCCGTCAGCCTTGGTGGTCATGCCCTTCTCGACGCGCATCAGCAGCGGGCCCAGCTTGTCGGCGCTGGTTGGCAGCTGGTCGAAGGCCTCGGCCTTGGCGATGAACACCGCGACAGCCTTCTCGTCGGCCTGCTTGGCGATCAGCGCCTCGGCGGCGTCGACGCGGGTCTGCATGGCCTTGAACATCTTGGCCACCGGCTCTGGCAGCTCGCCCAGGGCCTTGGTGATGTCGTCGACTGGCTCACCGCCGGCGTTTTTGGCGATGGTCGCCTTCGCTTCGTCCAGCTGGGTGGTCAGGGCGGCGACTTGACCGGCGAGCTGGTCGTTTTTGGTGACCAGCTCCTCGTTGGCCAGGGTCAGCTCGCCCAGGGCCTCCTCGGCCTTGGTGACGGCTTCGGTCAGGGCATTCAGCTCGGCCTGGGTGGGTTCTTTCGGCATTGGTTCGTCCTCGGTGTCATCGCGCTTGAACAAAAGGACCGCGCTGCCCTGGTTGGCACCGCGATCGACTAGGGAAATCTCGCCAAGCACCACGTTGTGCAGCGTGGTTTTCTTGGTTTTCTTTGCTGGGGCGGTCATTGCTGGTCCTCGTAATCGCGGCGGATGCCCTTACCGCCGATGCTGAAAGCGGCCAGGCTGCCGTTGCGAACGCGGGCCTTGATGCCTTCGTCGTGCAGCTTCATGCCGATGAACCACCCGGCTTTGCCCAGGTCGATGCCCAGGGCCTTCTGGATGTCGCGGGTCAGGACGATGCTCTCGACCACCTCGCCGACCGGCTGGCCGCCGTGCATGACCTTGGCGACGCGGGCCTCGCTCACGTAGCGGTGCGCCATCTTGCGCACCTCGGTTTCGTCGATTGCGTCGTTCTGCCGGTCCCACACCAGTTGGCCGGCCTCCTCGTACACGGTCACGAAGCCGTAAACCACGCCCTCGTCCTCGTCGAACTTGGCGATTTCTGCCTGGTACTGGTATGAATCCATAAAGCCACCTTTTCAGCCGGACGCAAAAAGGCCGGCGGTTGTAAATCCGTCGGCCATCCAGGGTTAAGGGGTCGTTGTGGGTGTTGCGGTGTCGCTTAGGCTTCGGGGTCGGCGTCGCTCTCGTCGTCGAGCCCGGTGGCCTCGTATTCGTGGTAGGGAATGCCCATCAGCAGGGCTGCTGCGCTGTCGAGGCTCCCGTCGATCGCTGCTCGCGCGGTGTCCTCGCCTTCACCGTCATCGAGCAGCCGGGCGGCCGCGTACATATCCTGGATAACCAGGATGAAAAGGGTTGCCAGGCGCTGGACCGGGTCGGCTTCGCCGATGTTGGCCTGCGCTGCGACAAAGTCGTCGATCTTGCCGGGTTCGTTCCAGCCCTGGACGACGTTGTATTCGTCGTTCTGGCCCAGGAACACCTGCGCCAGCGCGGTGGCCTCGGCCACATCGGCGGCGCTGGCCGCTTCCTGGTCAATCTCCCCGCTGGAGAACTTGACCAGGCGGTTAAGCGCCTCGCTGCCCAGGTCGCCGACCAGGTCGCGCACAACGGCCTGGTCGCCAAGGTACGGCTTGCCGTCCTTTTCCGCAGCGGCGATCGACAGGTCTAGCGTGTGGTCGGTTTTGTTAAGCATGACGTCTCCTATTGCCCTGAATCCTAAGCCCCACACGCCGCGCCATCAAATCTGCCTCAACTGTTCGGCAATAGGGTCACGTCGACGACGATCTGGCTGGTGGAGCCATACCCGTCGCTCTGGCCGCCGTGGTGGACGGCGGTGACCACCATCCGCTGGTTGGCCGGCAGCAGCACTTCCAGCTCCCCGGGGTGCTTGCTGATGGTTTCGCCCTTGGGCGTGCTCGATCCGGTACCGGCATACAGACCTTTGACGCCGTCGCCGGCGGTCATGCGGAAATGTACGTTTCCGCCCCAAACCTTCGGGCTGATCGAGGTCGAGCTGATGCCGAATTCCTGGATGATCTTGCCCGATCCCGACTTGACGATCTGGTCCACCATGGCCGCGCTCATATTGACCTTGCGGCTCAGCACCGTGCCGGGCTTGAGCGTCACGCCCGCATCCAGGATGCCCTGGTGGGCGTCCAGCGCCTGCTTGCTTGGCTTGCCGGAGCGGAAACTGGCGTTGATGTCGTGGTAAGCGGCGCCGGTGTAGGCGCGCACGGCGTTCTGCTTGGTGGAGTCCAGCTTGGCAAAGTTGGCCGACGATTGGGCCGCGTAGGTGCCCTGGGTAAGGCCTGCGCCGTGCTTGAGGGTCTGCGGCACCGCCGCATGGCTGGCGCCCTCGGCCTTGCCCAGCACCGGATACAGCGCCAGCTTGGCCAGGACCTGCTGGGGGCTTTTCAGCGGCTTGGCCTGCTCGGCCAGGGCCTTGATGGCCTGCGCCATGGTCTTGCCGCTGCCGACGTCGATCGACTTGAGAGGTGGCGGCGGATTCAGCTGGAGGTTTACGTCCTCGATGACCTGCTGCAGGTAGCTCGCAACGTGCTTCGACGGCGACTGCGGCTGGTAAGCCTTGAGCGCCTGCAGGTTGCCGGCGACGGCCATGGAGTGGATCGCGCCGACCTCGTCCTGGTTGGCCTTGTTGTTCTCCGCCTTCGACGACAGCCCCTTGCCGGCGCCGTTCCAGTTGTGGAAGTCCGGCGCTTCGGTCAGGCGCTTGGGGTCGATCTTGACTGCGCCCTTGGTGGCGGCCTTGGCCTTGGCGCTGACGGCCGCTGCGGCGGCGGTGGCTTCCTGGGCGGCCCCTGCCAGGGTCTTCGGCTTGCCGGCGGCCGCCTTGACCGCTGCCGGGGTGATGTCGGCGCCGCCGATCGCCGCCAGGGTGTCGGCCTTGTACGCGGCGGCTTTCTTGCCGTAGGTGTTGCTGCCGAAGGTGATGGCGGCCAGCTGGGCCTCGGCGTCGGCCTTGGATAGCTTACCGGCGTGGAAACCGGCGCCGATCGCCTCGACCTGGTCGACCTTGGCCAGCAGGGTCTTGTTGGGGTTGGCGGCCGACGACAGCGCCGCCGTGGCGGGCTTGCTCGGCATCGCCGGCGCGACCTTTGGCACGCTGGTGGTGGCGACGGCGGCGGCCGTGGCGCTTTCAACGGCGGCGGTGGCCTTTGCTCGAGCACTGGTCGGCGTCGGCATCTGCCCGGCCGCGTAGGCCATGAACTTGACCATATTCGCCTTGTTGTTGGGCGATTTGGCGGTGCTCATCTTGTCCTGGACGTCGTTGATGATCTTCTGTGCGTGCTCGGTGTCGCCGGCGGCGAGTGCGTCGTCGAGCGCCTTGGTGGTTTTGTTCCAGAAGACGAGCCCGGTGGGTGCGGTGGCGGTGTAGTTGGGCTTTTTGGCTGCCGGCTTGGCCGCTGCGGCGGCGCTGGTGGCGGCCTGGACGGCGGCGGTGGCCTTCACCCGGGCGGCGCCGCCTTGTTTCAGGGCGCCGGCCAGGTTGCCGATCGACTCGTACTGGGCCATGTCCACCGCTCGATCGCCCAGGGTGTCCATCAGGCCGGTCATAAACGACTGAATCTTGTCTGCCGGCTGGCCGGCCATGCCTTTCAGCTCGGTGTGCTTCTGCGCCCACCACTGAGACGAGTTGACCTTGGCGCCAGCGGCTGCCGGCGTCGCCCCGGGCTGCGCGGCCACCCAGTTAGCGAGGGTCTTGAGGTTGTTGGCCTCGGTGACGCTGTTCCCCGGGCCCAGGCCCTTAAGGTACGCCTCGGCCGAGGCCGCCCCGCCTTGTTTCATCTTCGTCTCGATGGCGGCCATGTGCGCCACGCCGATCGTCTTTTGGTACGACGAGCCCTCGAAGTCCTTTGATTTCAGCGCGGCAGGTGCGCCCGTCGGCGCCGGCGGGATGGCAAAGGAGGCCGGAGCCTCGGCGGCCTTGACCTTCACTGGGGCGGTGGCCGGCTTCGCGGCAGCCTTGGCCTGCGCGGCGGCGGCCTTTGCGCCGACTGCGCTGCCGCCGCCGGCGACCAGGGCCTCGTTGAACGCCGTGGGGTTGGCCTCGTAACCCTTGAGCATGATCGCTTCCTTGCGCGCGATCAGGGTGTCGGCCAGCTCGGCCTTGGCCTTGGCGTCGCCCGGGCCGTGCTTGTCGACCAGCTGCTTGATGGTGGCTTCGCTGATGGAGTCCAGGCGCGCGGCGCTCTGCGCCAGCTGGGTGGAGGTCATGCCGGCGAACACGGCCGCCGACTGCGGGTTGCTCTTAGCGTCGCGCAGGGTGTCCCACTCGTTCGCGTGCTTGTTGAACGCGGCGCCCTTGGGAGCGCCCTGGGCGCGGTACAGCAGCGCCCCGCCAGGGTCGATGCGCGAGGCCGTGCCGTTGCCGGTGACGGCGATGTTGTCGAAGCCCAGGCCGACGGCGTCCCAGTTGGCCAGCCAGGCGTCGACGGCGAAGTGCTTCTGTGCCTGGCTGATGTTCTGCGGACTGGCGTTCACCTTCTCCAGCGGGCCGTCCAACATGCGGCTGGCCACGCCGGTACCGCCGCCGTGCTCGGTGCCCAGGTCGACCGGGCGCATTTCCGGGGCGTGTGCGCCGGCGGCGTTGTACAGCCGCGACGCCAGCACCTCGTTGTGCGCCATGTCGGGGTTGCCCTTGGTGCCCTTGACCAGCCACTTGGCGCCGCTGGCGTCGGTGTAGATGGCGCCCGGGTTGCTGCCGCCGGGCTTGGGCGCGGAGTACTTCAAGTCGCCCAGCGTCATCGGCCCGCGCGCGGCCGCCTTGCCTCCGGTACCGGGCGTGGTGCCGGCGCTGGACAGGCCCTGGGCGTGCCCCACGGCCTTCTGCCACTCGTTCCACACGCCCTTTTGGTACGGGTTGGCGCCCTTCCCGGGCTCGGTGGGCTTGATGGCGTGCAGGCCGACGATATCGCCGTCGTTGGCCATGGCGGCGATCGCCTGGATTTTCTTGTTGGCGGCCTTGAGCGCGCTGTTGTCGGGGTTCTTGCCGGTGAGCATGGTGGGCGCGAAGGCCCCCAGCTGCGCCTTGGCGCCGGCGATCGCCTGGGCAGCGGTGACGGCCTCGGCCCCGGGCTTGGCGGCCGCTCCCACAGCACCTGGTGCAGCGCTGGCCATGGCGCCGCCACCCTTGGGCTTGAACTGGCCCCCGCGCGGGTCGCCCTTCGGGTAGCGGGCCTGCTTGGCGTTGCCGCCCTTCCCTTTCCCCTTGCCCTTGCCGTCGCGCTTGAGCAGCTCGGCGACGAAGTCGGCGATGCGGGTGGCGCGCTCGGCTTCGGCCTTGGCCAGCGGCCCGGACAGCAGGTCGATGGCGATCTGCTTGTCACGCATGCGGTTGAGGTGCTTGCCCAGCTGCATCGGCGGTACCAGCTTCACGCCCTGGGTTTCCCAGCCTGCGTCGGCCGGGGTGCCGCCCACGCGCTTGGCGGTGTAGTACCGCGCGACGCTGGTGTCGCCCTCGTAATCGCCCAGGATGCCGGTGATCTCGACCTTTAGGCCGCTCTCCTCCCACGCTTCCTTGATGGCGTTGGCCTGCAGGCGCTTGATGCCCGGCTCGGCGCCGCCCTTGGGGAAGGTGTGCTCATACCCGCCGAAGTGGTTGGTCGGCTCGACGACCCACACGCGGCCATCGGGCTCCTGGATGACCACGCCGGCGCCGGGGCGCTTGGGGTTGCCCTGGTAGTCGAACTTCTGCGGCAGGGGCGGCTCTTTGCCCGGCATCTGGCCCGCCACGGCGTTCCAGCCTGCCTTGGTGGTCGGCGGGGTCCACGGGGTGAGCGGGACGCCGTTCAGCGCCTTCGGTACCGAGCTGCCCGGGGCGAAGGTGGCCACCGCCTTGCGGTCTACCCAGGTGGCGCGCGGGCTCGGGGTGGTGGGGAAATGCACGGTGACGGGGTTGCCGGCGTCGTCTGCCTTGGGGTGTGGCGCGGCATTCAGGGTCGCGCCCAGCGCTTCCTTGGCCTGCGCCAGGGCCTGCTGGGCGGTGTGCACGGGGCCGGAGCCGAAGCCGCCCCCGCCGCCCTTGGGCTTGAACTGGCCACCCTTGGGGCTGCCCTTGGGGAATCGGGGCTGTTTAGCCCCCTTGGTGACGGCTTCTAAGCGTTCCAGCAGTTCGGCGACAGACGCCATTGGCTCCCCCTCATGCCGCAAGTGCGGCCGGTACGTATCGGATGAAAATCGTGCAACGGCAGGCGGGGTGCAGCGGGGGCATCTGCACGCCGTAGCCGTGGCCGGTGTTGAATTGAACGTTGATGTGGATGCCATAGCCTTCGGCGCCCCTGTTCAGCGCCGGCATGGGCAGGCAGATGGGACAGGTGCGCTCGTCTTTGGCAGTGAGCCAAGTTTTCCGCATAGCCTCCTCGTCCACAAGGCCGGCCTGTGCGGCCTGCTGCCAGCTGGCCAGGATGCCGGCGTTGGTGGCGCGCAGGCTCTCGGTGCGAGCGATCATCTCGCTCCGGTACCGGCGGTACTTGCGCGAGTAGGCCTCGACCATCTTGTCGATCTGCTCCGGCGTCAGGGGCTTGCCGGTGTCCATGGCCGCTTGCAGGGTCTTGTCGTACCGGAAGTCACGCAGGCGCCGGTCGAAGATACCGTCCAGGGGCTTGCCGGAGCCGTCGACGGCGAACGTCTGCGCCCCGCCGGCGGCCCGGCTGACCTTGCCGCCCAGGTTCATGCGGCTGGCGCTTTTCTTCTCATGGAACGTCTGCAGCTGCTTGCGGAAGGCGCCCACGGCAGCGGCCTGGCGCTCGGTGAGGCCGACGATCTGGCGCACGTCGCGCGCGGTGTCGCGGGGGTTGGCGCCGTTCTTGAGCCCCTGGTTGACGACGTGGCGGATGCCTTCCCGGGCCTTGTCGTCGATCTCGACGATCAGGTCCAGCTCGTACTTGTCCAGGAAGCTGGTCACCTTGGGGTTCAGGGCGTCGAACTGGAAGACGGCGGCCTTGGGCTTGAAGTCCGGCTTTCCACCTGGTGTAAAGCCATCATCCCCGCCCCCGCCGCCTGGCCCGTTACCACCTGGTGGTAAAGCGTTGCCGCCATTTGGTAAAGCCAGGGCCGGTTTTGGTAAAGCCTGGACGGGTTTTGGTAAAGCGGCCCCGGGCTTGGCCAGGTCGCGCAGCGTCTCGATGTAGGCGTCCTCGATCTCGCCGACGGCGTGCTCGATCGCGCGCAGGGCGCCCCGGCCGATGGTGGCCCGGCCGACGCCGGTGCCGGCGCCGTAAATCGTGGCCAGGGACGCCATTGCGCCGATCCGCGGTGCCTCACCCTGGGCGCCGGTGACGACGGCCTGGCGCAGGGCCTGGCGGGCCTCGACCAGGTAGTCGCTGGGGTCGCCCATGCCCAGGGCCTCGAAGACGGCGGCCAGGTCGCCGGTGGCGATGGCCACTTCCAGCGCCTCGAGGTCGGTCTTGCGGTACAGGCGCGCATACGCGGCCTCTACGGCGTCGGCCAGTGGCCCCTCGAAGCGCTTGGCCAGGGCGTCGAGGGCGTCGGCGATCGCCGCCTCACGCCCGCCGGCGGCCTTCTCGATGCGTGTGGCCGGTGCTGCCGGCCGGTTGAATACCCACATGGCTTAGGCCTCGGCCGGTTCTGGTTTGACGGGCTTGGCAGGGGCCTGTGGGGCCTTTTCCTGGCCAGCCGGTGCCTTGGCCCCGGGTTGGCCCTCCTCGCCGTACAGGCGCGCGTCGCGCTCGACGGTGTCCTGGTCGGTGTCCTCGGGCGCCTCGGGCAGGCCCATGCGGCTGCGCAGGGCGTTCTCCAGCTCGCGGTCGGGGAACAGCTGCGCCCCGGAGCCGGTCATGGCGGTGAGCATGCGGCCCAGCTGGTCCAGGTCCAGGTTCTCGATGTCGCCCGGGGCCAGGGTGGGCATCAGCTCGTATTTCAGGCCGTTCTTGCGCCACAGCTCGGGCAGCAGGATGCGGTTGATGGGCGCCGCGACCTGCTTGAGGAAACTGCCGATCGCCGTGGCAAACAGCGCGGTCTTGTCGCTGGACAGGGCGAAGCTGCCGGCGGCGGTCTGCCCCAGGAACAGGAAATCGGCCAGGACGGTCATGGCGATGCGGCGGTCGTAACGGTCGACGATGGCCGTGGTGTCGAACTGGCGGGTGCCGCCGCTGCTCAGCAGAGTGACTTCGTACAGGTAGTTGCCCTTTTCGTCGCGGGTGTTGGGCAGCAGCAGCCCCTCGTTGGTGTCGCGCTTGATCCCCCGGGCGAGTTCCTTGTACGCCCTGAGCGTGCGCTTGTCCTCGGGGCTGGCTTCCTGCTTGAACAGCGAGCCCGGGGCGCGGACCACCGGCAGGCCGGCCAGGTCGCGCTCGATGCCGATGCCCTCGATCTCCTCGATGCGGGTCTTGAAGAACCACGGGCGGTAGGCGCTGCGCAGGATCGACCGGCCCTCGGGGTTGTTCTTCACGCTCTGCGTGCGGAACAGCAGCATGTTCTCGATCGGGATGAACACCTGCGAGCCGTTCTCGGGCTGCTGGTACAGGCCGAGGATGTCGCCGTTCTCGGCGATCTCCCAGCGCTCGACGGTTTCCTGGGCCCGGAGCGCCATCTTGCGGATACCCCAGTACCCGTCGTCGAAGTTGGACCGCTGGCCCGGGTCCTTGTGGTCGCGGCCCTTGCGGCGCTTGAGGGGCACCTCCATCGGGGCGAAACCAAACGGCAGCATGGTGAGGATTTCCGTCAAGGTGTCCTCCCAGGTGCTCTCCATGTCCTCAAACAGCATTCCGGCGGCCAGGTCGGCCATTTCCTGGGCCTTTTCGGTGTCGTCGGCCGGCTGCATGCTCCAATCGCTCTGCCGGATCAGCATGTTGATGGCAAACAGCATTGCCCCGACGACGGGGTCGTTGTCGGCCATCTGGCGGTACACGCGCATGCCCTTGCGGCCTTTCAGCTCGGGCAGGAACTCCTCGTTGACGTAGCCGCTGGCGTGCTTGAGACCGGTGCTGCCGACCTCCTCCGGGGCAAACTTGCGGATGTCTTCGGTGGGTTCCTCGGTGGCGTCGAGGATCTTGGCGACGGCTGGTTCGGTCATATCTAGCTCCAGGGGGATTCTCGTTCCAGGCCAATGGCGGCCAGAACGTGGTCATCGACGCCTTCGGGGGCGAACGTCAGTAAGAGGGAGTCGGCGATGTCGGGGCTGTGCCCCAGGCGTTTCTTCATTTCGTCTTTCGACTCGGCCAGCAGGCGGCCGCTGGAGTCGATGCTGTACTTGACCGTGGCCAGCTCGGCGGCCAGGTCCTGGGCAATCTCGTTGTCGATCATCGAGAACGACGGCTTTTCCTGGGCGATCCAGCGGGCGCCCTCTAGCCACAGGTAGTCGCGCAGGCGGAAGCCCTGGGCCTCGACGCTCTCCTCGCCATCCTCGTAGGGGTTGAAGCGCTTGGGCGAGGCCTGGGCGACGTTGACCTCGATGATCTGCGCCTTGACCTTGCCCTCTTTGCGGATCTCGCGCAGGCGGTCGACCACGCCGGCGCCGAGGCCGACGACGTCGACGAACACCTTACGGGCGCCGAAGCTGTTGGCCAGGTTCACGATCATGCCGGCCGTGGTCATGGTGTCCTGCTTGGCGTGAATCTCGGCGTGCAGCAGGTTGCGTTCCTGGCGAACGGTCAGCACCACCCGGTCGTTACCGAAGCGGGCGACGTCGGCGCCGATGCGGATCTCGCCGGTGTCGTCGTATGGCTCGCGGGTGATGCAGGGCTCGCAGTGCTCGAGCGGGATCAGCGTGTCGTCGTCTTGCTTCGGGAACTCGCCGTCACAGCGGACGCGGACCACGTTGCTGCCCTCGCCGTACTTGCGGACCAGGCCGGCGCGGTAGTCGCTCGAAACCAGCGGGCTCTCGGCCGAGCTGAAGTGCAGGCAGGTGAATTCCGACCGGCCGTGGTGGTGGCTCATGTGGAAGTAGCCCGAGGTCCTGGTCGGGTTGCCCAGCATCAGCAGGCGGGCGCCGTGGCTGGACAGCGCGCCCTCGGCGACCTCGAACACCTTTTCAAAGACGCCCGACGCCTCGTCGATGATGAAGAAGATCTTGCCTTCGCCGTGCTCGTCGCCGACGACGCCCATGCCGTCCTCGCTGATCTCCAGGTCGGAGGCGTGGAAGCCCTGGAGGGCGTCGGGGTTGTCCCGTCCGCTGGTGCGCGCCACCGCGAACCATTCCGACGCGGCGCTGGTGTCGTAGATGCGGTCCTTGGTGAAGGTGAACAGGTTGGTAAGCCAGAAACGCGGGTGATCGCCGCGCTTGAGGCTGACGTCGGCGCTCTTTCGCGCCCACTTGCCGATCTCGGCCCACAGCACGTCGCGCAGCTGGTGGCTGGTGGGCGCGGTGCAGGGGATCTTGGCGTAATCCCGGGTTTCCAGGAACCACAGGGCGGCGCCGCTGGTGCAGCCCGACTTGCCGATACCGTGGCCTGCGCGGCACGAAACCTTGGCCCCCTCGGGTGCCAATGCCTCGAATAGTTTCTTCTGCTGCCAGGTGGGGCGAAGGCCCAGGCGCTCTACGGCGTAGCGCACGGGATCTTCTGCCCATTGTCTGCGGAGGGTTAGGTATGCGTGCAGCTCCTCCTCTCGCACCGGCGGCATCTGTGCCTTGGCGCTGGCCATTCCTTACGCTTTCCCCGCTCCCATCGCCTTGGCGGTGTTCTCGGCGGCCTTGAGCAGCGACGCCAGGCCGGCGCCGACGATGCTCAGGGCGCCTGGCTCGCCGTCCGGGTCGGTGATGGCGGCCTTGATCGGGCTGTCGAGGCCCAGGTACTTGGCCCGGCGGTCCATGACCTTGAGGCCCTTGTCGATCGCCTGCAGGTGGCCTTTGCGGATCTGCCCTTCCAGCGCCATCCACATTTGGTCCAGGCGCATCAGCTCCAGCTGCTTGACCACCTGGGCGTCTTCCTGGGTGGCCTCGCCCAGCTGCTTGAGCAGCTCGCTGACGTAGCCGTGGGCGGTCGAGACGCTGATGCCCAGGGCGTCGGCGATCTCGGTGTAACTGGCGCCGCCCTTGCGCAAGGCGAAGGCCTTACGCTTGCGCTCCTGGGCCAGGAGCTGGTCGGGGCGGGTGCGGCTCTTTTTCGTCATGCGGTCACTCCTTTGCTGGCGCGGGACTTGCCGAGGCGCTCGGCCTCAACCTGGGAGAACTGCTTTTGCTCCTCGAAGTGGACGGCCACCATGCCGGTCCAGTCCTGCCACCGGCGGATGATGATGTCGGCGTACTTCTCGTCCAGCTCGTTCAGGCGGGCCCGGCGGCCGATCTTCTGGCAGGCGATCAGGGTGGTGCCGCTGCCGCCGAAGGTGTCCAGGACGATCTCGCCGCGCTTGCTGCTGTTGGCGACGAAGCGCTGCACCAACTTCACCGGCTTCATGGTCGGGTGCAGCTCCGATCGGCTCGGCTTGTCCTCGTACACGACGCTGGTGATGACCTGGTCGAGCAGCTCCTGGCACAGGGTTTCGAGCTGGCCACGGCTCAGGGCCTTGAGGTCCTTGGTGTCGTCGACGACGGTGGTCTGCGTGAAGTCCTGGCAGTAGTAGTGCGCGGCGCCTGGCTTCCAGCCGTACAGGATGGGTTCGTGGCGCCAGTTGTAGTCCTGGCGGCTCAGGGTGGCGCTGGACTTGACCCATATCAGGTTCTGCTTGAGCAGCCAGCCGGCGTCGATCATGGCCCGGCGGAAGTTCAGGCCCTCGCTGTCGGCGTGGGCGATGTAGACGGCGCCGCCTGGGCGGGTGACGGCGATCGCGGCCTGGTAGAAGCCCAGCAGGAACTCATAGAACTGCTGGTCGCTCATGTCGTCGTTCTGGATGCTGCCGGCCTTCGTCTCGTAGGCGACGTTGTACGGCGGGTCGGTCCACACCAGGTCGGCCTGGTCGCCCTGCATCAGGTAGCCCAGGGCCTGGACGCTGGTGCTGTCGCCGACGTGCAGGCGGTGCTCGCCCAAAATCCACAGGTCGCCCTGGCGGCTGACCGTCTCCTCGCGCTCGCCCGGGACGTCGTCGTCGTCGGTTAGACCCTGCTCCTCGGTTTCCTCCAGCGGGCCCTCGGCGTCGACGACGAGGCTGTCGATCAGCGCCTGGAGCGCCGGGTTGTCCGTCTCAACCTCGGCCAGGAGGCTGTTCAGCATCTCCTGGTCGGTGGTGGCCATGCCCCCGATCGGGTCGAGGGTGGCCAGAATCAAAGCCTCCTCCTCCTCGCTCAGCTCGACGTAAACCACCGGCACCTCGGCCTCGCCGCGCTCCAGGGCCACGCCCACGCGCAGGTGGCCGTCGACGATGTAGCCGGTCAGGCGGTTGACGATGACGTTTTGCACCCAGCCGACCTCATCGAGCACGGCCTTGATGGCGCTGCGCTGGAGGTCGTTGTGGACCCTCCAATTCCTTGGGTTCGCTAAAAGCTGGCCTGGCTCCTCAGTCCCGCTCCCGACAATGCGACTCTGCCAGCTGCTCATGCGGACACCTCCCGCCATTGCGGTGTTTGCCCGCATTGCAGTTGAAGCAAAGGATTTGGAATCCCTCCGGGAAGTCGTTGTGGTAGAGCCATTTCCACATATCGGTTTTGCCGATCTGCCGGCGATGGATTGCCCCTCCACCATTCACATGGTCGATGGTCAGGAATAGCGGCTCCCTCTCGCCGCAGCACGCGCACTTCCCTCCCATGCGCTCCAGGACCATGTCGCGGATCTCTAACCGTTTCTGGTTGCGATAGGCGCGCTGCTGCGATTGATATTTCGGCGCATTGGACGCCTTCCATTCCTTGTTTCTGACGGATATCCCCGCCTTGTTTTGCTGGTAGTCGGCGGCTGCTCGGGCGGCCTTTTTCTTCTGTGCAGCGCCGCTCTGCCGGCATTCCCGGCATCCCTTCGACGTCTCTTGCGGGAAGTCTTGGATAGGCTTTTGCTGCCCGCAGGTGTAGCACTTTCTGGTCGCGGCGCACTCCGCGCACTTGCGAAGCGATACGAAGCTCTCGGTCGGGCGTTCTTGTTTGCAGTAATGGCATGTTTTCGTGTTCATGCGCACCAACATACCAAACCCTTTTCCCAAAAGCAGGGTTTGCTAGCAGGTGTTCTTGGTTATTCCAGGAGGAAGTCATGGGGGCGGGGGTCCTTGCGGGGGCGTGCTGTGGGATTTTTC
The DNA here is from genome assembly GCF_021560075.1 of Pseudomonas juntendi. Taxonomy (NCBI): domain Bacteria; kingdom Pseudomonadati; phylum Pseudomonadota; class Gammaproteobacteria; order Pseudomonadales; family Pseudomonadaceae; genus Pseudomonas; species Pseudomonas juntendi. The sequence continues at coordinate 40,627 of NZ_CP091089.1, read as the reverse complement.
CAGTGGGAGTCGTTATACCTGCGGGTTTGGCGGCCCCACAAACCGGGCCGGAGTGGCGGAGAGGGGGCCCGGGGCAGGCCTGGCGCGGGTTTGGCGAGACTGGAGGCCGCGCCGTTCCTTATGTCTGTGGGTTATAAAAGCGCACCTTTTGACTTGCTAGCGTCTTTTACAGTGGGTACAGTGTACCTACTCCCTAACGAGGAAACGCCCCCATGAGTCAGTCAATGTTTCTCTGCTGCGGCTTGCTCGAAGCCGCCGAAAAGGCCGCCATCAAGACCGTGGCCGAAGTCACCCACGCTCAGCGCCAGGCCTCCAATGACCACCCCGTGTTGTCCCTGCTGCTCACCGACCTGATCAAACAGGCCGCCGACCTGCAGGTGCGTATCCGCCAGGTGCGCCTGGCTGCCTGCCCTTAATCCTTGCCCCCGAGGAGTTGCCCCCATGATTGATTCCCTGTCCCCGATCCTGCCCGGGTTCCCTTGCACTGCGGAGGACCTGCACCAGGTCAACCGCGCCCTGCTGGCCGCCGACGCCGCCGACCTGCACGCCGACAAGTTCGTCGTGGTGCTGACCTCGCATTGCGCCATCGGTGTTGTGTCGATGTCCGGTGGCCCGAAGCTCGGCAACCTCTGCCCGTCCCTCAAGGGGCGCCGTCGCTTCGACTCCATGGCCGAGGCCAAGGCCGCGATGGTGGCGTGCTTCCAAGCGGATCTGCCGCCGGTGATCGTCATGCCGGTGTCGCTGTGGCGGATGCATGTGCGCTCGTTCCTGCGGGTGGCGCTCGCCTGCTCGCAGTCCCATGACGAAATGAACCAGAACGCCGCTGACGTCGTGTCAGCGGCCCTCCAACAAGCCGCCAAAGAGTGACCGCCATGACCGCTCCTGCTCCCTTCCCGCTGTCCCTGAAACCGGGCGATCGCGCCCACTACCAGCCAGGCGTGTTCGGCACGCAAACGGGCGGTAAGCCGGTGCTGATCGCCGAGGTGGGCCGCCAATACATCCGCGACACCATGGGCCGCCAGTTCCAGATCGCCGACGGGATCAACACCAAGGGCGCCGCGCAGGGGCGCCTGTGGGCCTCGGAGGCCGCGTACAAGTCGGAGATCCGCTGCGCCCTGGCCATCGTGCGCCTGACTAAGCGCCTGGAGGGGATCGCGCGCACCACGCGCGGCTCCCGGCCGTCGCTGGAGAACGTCCTGGCGGCGGCCTCGCTGCTGGGGGTCAACCCCGAGCACATCCTGCAATGACGCCCGCCATCCTCCTCCCGCCGCACCATATCGAGGTGTTGCGCGGAATGGCTGACGATGCGGGCGACGTCCTGGTGCCCGCTGGGGAGCTGCACACGCTCCTGGCGGCGCATGAGGACGCCCGGACGCTGGCGGCCTCGCTCCCGGTCCTGCTGGGGCGCCTGGACCGCTGCGACGCTCTACTGCGCGCCCTGGTGCGCAACGGTAGTGCCCCCGAGGTGCTTGCCGGCGTCGAAGCCTATTTGTCTCAACGATCCCAGGAGGTACCCCGTGGCTGATCATGTGGTCTTGCAGGATTTCCTGCGCCGTCATCGGCTCCAGCACAACGAGGTCGGCAAAGTGACGGGCTACTCGCTCGACCTGGTGCGCTCGGTGCTCTACCAGAAGCGCGCTATGCCCGAGCCGATGCTGGCGGTTATCCAGGCAATCGACGCTTTGGCTGCGGTTGGCCAGGATCGGGCTGCAACCTTCATCCTACAGCGGCTGCGCGAGCGGCCTCGGCTGTAACGATTGCGTAAAGATGTGTTAAGGAAACGACTTTAACCATTTGTTCACTTGCATCGGCTTCGCTGGCTGGGTACTTTGTACCCAACCAGTTAACGCTTTAGCCTCAATGCGCGCGGGCCTTACCACCCCGCGCCGCCCTACCGAATGCCCCGCCCGAACCAGGCCATACTGGATCGGGCTTTCGTGCTAGACGCTTCGGCAAGGCCTACTAAACTGATACCCAGTACCAACGTTTGAGACGAATTACCCGCAAATTGACTTGCTCTATCGGTCCTTAGCGGGTATCAGTACGGCCCTGCGCGCCCCCGCGCAGAATTGCAGGATGCAAAATGCCGTTTTTGCTGGTCCGAACACCCCCGGCTGCCCCCGCCGGTCTAGCTCGCTGCTTTGCACAACGAACATGGAGTGCCACCAAATGTCCCAGCTCGAATACCTGCGCAAGGCCCGCACGCAAATGGCCGCCGCGATCAAGACCTTGTCCTCCGCCCTGGAGCACTCCGGGACCTGCCTGACCGGTAAGCCCTACATCCTGTCCCTGGCCGACTGCCAGTCCCATTGCCTCTCCCGCGCCGACGGTGAGTGGATGGTCTGCGCCGCCTCCGACCTGCTCACCGATGTTGCCCGCTTTAACCTGGAAGACGCCGAACAGTTGGCGGCCGCCATGGTCGAACAGGGCGAGTCGGAGCTGGTCGCTGTGCTGGCGCTCGACTGGCAGCGCGCCCGCCTGGTGGAAAGCCGCCAGGCCCTGGCCTCACTCGACGACCTGATCGCCGAGCAAGAGCCTCTTGCACCCGCCGCCTAACAACGAACAACGAACACCCTGGAGTCCCCCTTATGTCGCAAGCGTCGCAAGAGCGTTATGTGCGCCACACCATCGCCATCCTGGACAAGGCCATTGCCGCCCTGGACAGCGCGATCAACCCTGGAAGCCCGGCCACGGCCGAAGCCCCCTACATCCTGGTCGAGCCCTCCGACCCTGACCGTGGCCTGGTGCTGCTGGGTTCGCCTGCTGCCCCGTCGGTAGCCCTGCTGCCTGACCTGCTGACCGGTGTGCCGCGCTATAAGATGGATGATGCCGACCAGGCCGCACGTAACTTTGCCGCCAAGACCGGCCGCTCGCTGCTGCGGATCAATGCTCGAATCTGGCAGCTGCAGCGCCTCCAGGAGCTGTACGAATGCCGCGAAGGCCTGGAAGCCCAGCTGTTCACCATTCCGCGCCAAGTCATCCACGTTCACCCGGACTTCTGCTCGCAGGCATTGCAATGATGCCTGCGCTGCGCCGCCTACGGCGCCACCGTGGCGTGCTTGGCGGCCTGCTCTTTGTCCTTGTGGCCTCTGGCAGTCTTGCGCTTGCTGGGGCCTTTGCCGTGGGCGCCGCCTGGCGCAACTGGAGGGCCCGCCAGCGGCCGTAAAATAGGCGTCCCTTTCCGCCCCCGGACGCCTTCCCCATGCAGCCCCCGAACACCATCAAGATCACCCGCGACGCCGACGGGCATGTCGTGTCTGTCCTCCTCCCGGTGCGCGACCATGAAGTGCTCGCCCCGCTGATCACCTGGGCCTCTCGCCGCACGCGCTACACCTACCTGGCCGAAGCGGCCGTGTTCACCTCCACCCTGGCCGTCTCCTCGATCGTCGACAGCACCTGGTTGACCGTCCTCTGGTACCTGCTGACCGCTCCTGTGCTGTTCTGGTCCAGCGAGGTGGCGAGCCGTGAGTTTGTGGTCGAGCGCTGGGCCGACCAGATCGCCAAGACCAAGGGGGTGTGGTGATGGCTGCGTGCGTGATCGACGGTGCGCGGTGCACCGCCTGCTGCCAGGCGATCGGCCTGCATAGCAAGCGCCACAACCTCCGCAAAGCGGCCCTGCGCGGCGTGTGGGGCGACGTCCAGTTTGTCGCGGCCAACTGGAAGCCGATCAGCTGGCGCCGGGCGAAGAAGCGTAACCCCTACATCGCCACGACGATGGTCAAAACGGCCAAGTCCTACTGGGTGTGCAAGCAGCTGACGCCGACGGGCTGTGGCGCGTACCTGGACAGGCCGAACGTGTGCCGGGGCTTCCCCAGGTACGGGAACAGCCCGGAGGTGTTCAACGACCGCGTTCGGTCCCACGCGCCGGAGTACCACCCGCGCTGTACAGAGTGGCAGCTGATCGCTGTGCAATGACAAAGGGCGCCCGAAACGGCGCCCTTTTTGTTGGCCTGGCCAAACGCCGGGCACAAAAAAGCCACCTTTGTGGGGTGGCTTGTTTGTCCGGCGGTGTTGCTACCGGGGGCGCTTCGCATGCAGTGATCGTCGGGTGTGACGCGACGAGGGGGAATATACCCGCCCTCCCCTGGCCCTGGTAGCCGACCGTAAACAGCCCCAGTGTGGCCAGCTAGATCGGCTTGCGGCGCAGGTGCCAATTAGGCCAGCCCCGTGGCCCTGGCTTGGGCGGTGGCTCGACGGGCTCCGGTGGTGGCGGTGGCCGTTCCTTGCGATCGCTGCACACCAGGCGATAGAAACCCCCGTCGTGCGGGTCCTCCCAGGGCTCGGGCATGCGAAAGCGCATGGCGTGGCGCTTGCTGCACGGGTTGTAGTCCTCGGGCATGGTCCTGCGGCTCGTCCATGGCTTGAAGCGGGCGCAGTCCTCGCAGGACTCCACCTCGCCCCTCTCGCGCATGGTGCGCTCCCTGGCGCGCTCCTCCAGCTCGTCGCGGAGCGCCTGGTCGCTGGCGTCCTCGATGTTCATCAGACGATGGTGACGCTGTCGCGGTCGGCCCGGTCCTGGATCTGCTCCAGGGTGATGCCCCGGCAGCGCAGCTCGCGCACGTCGTTCAGCCCGTCGTAGTGCTCGACGACTGGCCCGCTGTGCTCGACGCCATTCTCATGCCAGCGGATGGTGTCGCCGCGCTTGATCGGGGCGCGCACGCTGCCGCTGAAGTCGTGGGGCTTGAATCCGTCGCCCTTGGGCTGGGCCAGCTGGGTGATGGTCACCTCGGCGACGTGCTCGCTGCCGGCGGTGCCTGTGACTGCCCTGGTGGTGAGCCATACCTTCTGCTCGACGCCGGCGGCGTCCAGGTCAATGCCGGCCGCCTGGGCGACGGCCTGGGCAATGACGCGCTTGAGTTCGTCGCCCGCCAGGCTGGCGGTGGTGGTTTGGGCGTGGGTGGTGGTGCGGTTCAGTTTCATGGCTGCTCCTGGGCAGGCTGTGGTGCTGGCAGGTACTCGCAAACCAGCGGAATGCAAAAGGTCATGGTCAGGATGGTGTCGACGCCGTCCTTGCACTGCTCGATGCGGCTGGCCAGCCAGAACCAGGAGTGAACCAGGCGGCGCTCGGCCGGCACGTTGGCCTCCAGGTCGGCTTTGAACTGGTCGTAGTTGGCCTGGGCCTTGGCGAAGGCCTCGGTGCGGCGGTAGATCGCGGCCGCGAAGCGCAGATTGTCGGCGCCGGCGATCAGCAGCACCTCGATGTCGGCCTCGCAGCTGATGAAGCCTGCCATTTTCTCGAACAGGCCGCCCACCAGGGCCTCGGCCTGCTGCATTTCGTGGGCGGTGACGGGGTGCAGGAGGTCCATGGCTCAGGCCTCCCCTACCGCTGGCGCAAGGCCCAGGCTTTCGAGGCTGACGCCCTTGATGCTGGCCCAGCCGCGCCCGTACTCCTCGACCTTGGCCGCCTCCTCGGGGCTCAGGTCCTCGACCGACTCGACCGGGTATTGCAGGAGCACCGCCTTGCCCGTGGCGCGCGACACCACCTCAATGGCGGAGCCTGGCGCAAGCTGCGCCTGGTTGAGGACCTTGATGCCTACCCACACGCTGCCCTGGGCTGGCTGGCAATCGATGACGATGCCGTCGCGCACGTACCACTCGGTGAAGTCCTGGTCGTGGTCCTCCAGGGTGATCTTCTGGACCTTGACCGGCGCCGGCTCGCCCTCGCGCACGGGGGTGCAATGATCCAGGGCGACGCAGCCCGACTTGCCCAGTAGCCAGATGACGGCGCTGTGGCCGCTCAGCACCTCGGCCTCGCCGTTGGTGCGGTAGCGCCCCGTCTCGCCCTTGCCCTTGATCGATTCATAGCTGACGAGGGTGCCGGATGGGTTGTCGCGGTTCCAGGCGTTGCACTGGGCTTGGAGCTGGTCTTCGGTGGGGCGTTGTGGTGCTGGCATGACGGTGTACCTGTTGTGGTGTGTTGGTACTGGCAAAGCCCCGTCAGGCCGGGGCGTGCGCTATTTCGCTGGTTAGCGGCTTAGCCGCTTCGCTCTTTCGCTAAACCGCTAATTCGCTAAAGCGCGAAATAGCGGCGCACTTTGGTGTCGGGGCTAGGGCACTCGCAGCCCTTGATCTCGACGACTACGGTGTCTCCCCAGCGGGGCTGGACGGTGTAGCCGGCGAACAGCCATTGCCCCAGCAGCTTGCCCAGGTCGGCGCGGTCGGTGCGCTTTACGTCGGCGGCGCCAACATGGTTCAGGCAGCCGCCGCAGGTGGCCACAAAGGTGTTCGGGTGGACGGCGTTGCTCATGCCTGGGGCTCCTGGCGGGTGTAGGGGCGGCCGCGCACCAGCTCGATCACCTGGGCGTCCTCGTAGACGTCGGGCAGCTCCTCGCGGGTGGTGGCGACCATGTAGCGGTTGCCGCTGATGCCGTAGGCCAGGGTGGGGCGGTCGCGCAGCTCCTGGATTTCGGCGCGCAGGGCCTTGGCCGTCTCCTCGGCGGCCTCCATGTAGTCGGTCTTGTGCTGGCGCAGCTGGTCGATGGTGGCTTGCAGGGCCTTGTTCTGCTCCCGCAGGTCGTCGGCCTGCTGGCCGTACTCGCGGTATTCCTGGCGCAGCTGGGCCAGCCATGCGCTGCTGACCTGCTCGGTGCCCTCGGGCAGCTTCGGCGCTGGTGCGTGCATGGCCGGGGCGCAAAGGTCGCACTTGGGGTCGCGGCAGTGGGGGCCGGCGCACTTCGGATAGTCGGTCACTCTTTGTTCTCCGATGCCTTGAGGATTGCCTTGAGGGCGTTGGTGTCCCATCCCTTGCGGTCCATGAACTCGATCAGGGATGTCTTGAATATGTCGACGTGGTTGGCGTCGTGGGTGGCGCAGAACAGCCGAAACTGTTTACGAAACTCGGCCTCGACCTTGAAGTTGCAGTCCACCAGGGCTTTCGCCTTGGGCGTCTTGGTGTTGTTGCCTACGACGACGGTGTCGGCCGCGCCTTGTGGTGGTTCGCCCTTGCCGTGGGCCTTGGGGCCCGGGGGCTTGGGCATCTTCAATGCTGGCGGTTGGGTGGTCATGGGGGCTGACTTCCTTTCGCTGTTTCGTTCTTTCGCTAGGCCGCGATTTCGTTAATTCGCGGCTTCGCTAATTCGCTAATTCGCTGCTTAGCCGATTAGCGCGTTGAAGCGGTCGACCGCTGACTGGACCAGCTTGCCGGCGCGCTTGTTGAGGCTCGGGTAGGGCGTCTCGATGATCGAGCGGCCCAGGTCGTGCGCGGTGCGGTAGCCCGGGCGGTCGGGTATCTCGCCGTCGAGGGTGTAGAAGCGGGTCTTGCCCAGGTAGGTGCGCGCGGCGGCAATCTCCACCTCGCTGTTGCCGACCTTGTTTAGGGCGAAGGCGATACGCTCGATCGGGATGGCGTGCTTGTCGACCAGGGTGTTGGCCAGGGTGACGGTTGGCTCCAGGTCGTCGAGGCAGAGGCCGGTGGGCAGGATCAGCAGGTTGACCGCCTGGGCCATGGCGACCGTCTCGTCGGTGGCCTGTGGCCCGCCGTCGATGATGATCATGTCGGCGCTGCCGGCCTGGGCGATGCCGGCGGCGACGCTGCCGCACATTTGCACATGCAGCTCGGGCAGAACGTTGTTTGCCAGGCGCCGGCGTAGCCAGCTGGTGACGGTGCCCTGGCGCACGTCCAGGTCGATTACCTTGGTGCTCCAGCCGGCGTTGGTGAAGGCGACGGCCAGGGCGCGGTCGATCGTCGACTTGCCCGGGCCTCCTTTCTGCGATGCGCATCCGATCATGTAGGGCATGTGGCTCTCCTGGTGCTGCTGGGGGTCGTTGTTAGGCGTTGAGCTGTGGCAGGGCGGCGTCGATCTGCTTGCGCAGCCAGGTGCTGCCGCCCAGGGCGATGAAGCGCTTGCGGTAGTCCTCAGTCATGCGGGCGTGTACCCGGACGCTCTTGCGGTCTTCGCCGTAAAAGCGCTGCCGCTTGGGCAGGGTGCCCCGGGGTTCCGGCTCGATGGCGGTCGGGGCGTCCTCGGCCTGCAGCTCCTCAAGGGTGTTGAGGGCGCGGCCGTCGGTGGTGTAGACGCGCTGGCCGCCGGTGCTGACCATGGTGACGGCGCGGCGGAACCAATCGCGGCCCTGGTAGCGTTTGACGTCTTCGCGGGTGATGAGGGTGGTGGTCATGGGTCCTGGCTCCCGTGGTGTGCGTGCGTGGATTGTGTACGCACACTAGCGGAAGCGCAAGGGGTAGGCCGTGGGTTATTTCCTACAGCTACAGTGCCGCCAAGTGGCGGCGGCTGCGGCTTGCGACGGGTTATGTGGTGTTGCAGCGCTACAGGGGGAGGCAGGTCTGGTGATGGATCTGCTGTAGGCCGCGCCAATCGAACGTGGCGGGCAGGCTGAATGCCTGGTCGATGGTGAGGCCGTGCTGAATGCGACGGCGGATGGTGCGCTCGCTTGCGTCGGCGAACGCGGCCAGCTCGGCGACGGTGCCGGTGCGGCCGTTCCAAGTGTAGAGGTGCCGGGCGCGGCGTGCTGCTCGAGCACGCGCCAGCGCCTCGGTGACGGCCGGGCTGGGGCTGCGGCTGACGCCCAGGCTGGAGCGACGCCCCGACCAGGTGAGCGGGGGCATGACGCCCAAGATCGCCCAAAACTTGTTGGTGCTCAGCTCCAGGGCCTTGCGGGTCTGCGTCTTCGACCAGCCCCGTTCTGCTGCGGCCTTGATGAAGGCCTCGATGTCTACGTTGTCGTGCGCTGCCATGTCATGCCTCCTCAGTCTGGAACTGCCCGCTGGCCGGGAAGTACCTGGTGCAAGTTACCACCACGTCGACGCCGTCACGGCGATAGACGGGCATGTCTTGGAAGGGTAGGCGAGTGCAGTCACTCTCGCGCATGGCGCAAGACTGGCAGCGCCCGATGCGCGGGTGGTACTGCGTCTTGAGCTTTGTCATGGCGTATCTCCCGCGCCCCTGGCCTCTGCGGCAGCGGACAACAGCTCCAGGCGGCGCGCGGACTCGTCGGCCAGCTCTTTGCGGTCCTGGTCGTTGTAGGCGGGCATGGGCACAAAGTCGATGCCAAAGCGGACCATTTCATTGACGGCGTCCATCACCTTGCGCAGGTGGCCTGGGTTGACGCGGTTGGTGTTGATCCAGGCGCTGTCGTCGGCTTCCAGGGCGTGTGGGTTGCCCGGGTGGGTGCAGTGGCTGCATGGCGCTCCGCCGAGGTGGCAGGCGCAGCCGCGTCCCTCGCTCTTGAATTCGTCGTGCAGGGCTTGGGCGGCGGGGGTGAGTGTCTTCATTGACGAGGTTCCTTGGGTTCGTTGTGTTGTGCTTGTTTTCGGTGGAGCTGCTGGCGGCCGTCCCTCCCCGGTCGGGCCGCCTGCGGCTCAGGCCTGCGGGCCTGGGGCTTTTGCTTCGGGTGCCAGTGCCGCTGGGTCCAGCGCCAGCAGACGCTCGGCCAGGTGGCCGACTTGGCCCTCGGCGTGGGCGATGCGCTGGCGGGCCTGGCCAAGCTCGGCCAAGGCCTGCTGCTGGGCGGCGACGGCGCCTTTCAGCTGTTGGGTCAGCTCCGCGATGATCTCGATGGCCAGCGGGGCGCTGCCCTCGGCCTGCTGCTGGCGCAGGGTTTCGTCTTGTCGGCTGGCGATCATCTGGCTAAAGGCCTGGTCGTCGAGGCCGGTGGATGCCTGCATGAAGTCCGGGACCATGGTGTCGGCGCGCAGGTAGCGGCCGTCCTTGTCGACCAGCTCGGCGGTGTACTGGCGGGTGCCGGCGGGCTTTACGTCCTGGAACGATCGGCGAACGCCCTGGAGCGGGACTGGTGGTACGGGTGCGATGGTCATGTCTGGTGTCCTGGTGTTGGGTTAGGCGACGCTGTCGCGCAGCTCGTCGATCTGGTCCTGGAGGCCGTCGACCTTGCGCACGAAGGCGTCGATGGCCTTGTCGCCGGCGGCCTCGTTGGTGGCGGCGATCAGGGCGGTGCGCAGCGCAACCAGGGCGGGCTCGAACTTGAGCGGGGTCAGGCCGGTTTCGCCCTTGATGCCTGGCACATCGTTGAACGCGACGCCCAGGTTGTTGATGGCGCGCAGGGCCGGCTGAAACGCCTCCTCGATCGCCTTCTTATGCTCGATGCGGGCGCGCTCGCGGATCTTGGCCTCTAGGTCCTTGGCGCTCATGCGGCCTCCGGTGCTGCTGGCGCCAGCAGCTGCTCGGCGGCGGCCAGCAGGGCGTCGATGGCGGTCTGTTCGGCGGCTGGCTGCAAGGCGTCGCTTACCAGCGCCATGATCTTCTCCAGCACCTCGACGGCGTCGGCGGTGTGGCCGTCAATCTCGACGCCGTGCAGGCGCACCTGGTCATCGTTCAGCTCGTCCAGCTTGGCGAAGATCGGGGCGAACAGGTCGTTGACGCGCTCGCTCAGCTGCTCGATGGCCTGGTCGCGGATCTTCTGTTCCAGGGCGCTGATGGCGGCGCTGGTGTTGGCTTCTGTCATGGAGTGTCTCCGGGGTTAGTAGTCGCTGCTGGGGCTGCTGGAATCGCTGGAGCTGCTGCAGGAGCCGTAATCGCTCCCACCACCCCAGCCACCGCTGTCGCGGCTGTCGTCTCGGCCTGGGGCGCATTCCAGGCGCGCGCTATCGCGCCCGGCGCCGGCTTCGCTGCTGTAGCGGGCCGGCTCCGGGGCTGGGGCGACGTAATAGACCTGGTTGGCGGGGTTAAGCGGGTTGAGCGGGTGCAGCGGGTTGCCCGTGATCGGGTCGGGGCTGGAGCTGCTGCCCACGGCGGTACTGGACGGGGCGCTGCCACTGCCGCTCGGGCGGCCGGCTGGTGCGGTCTTCTTGAACGGGGATGGTGCGGGCGGGTTCTGCTGGGGGCGGAATTTGCGGCGAAGGTAGGAAATCATGTGCCCTCCGGGGCTCAATCTGGCCCGCCAATTCTGTAGGATTTTTCCCATACCCGCAAGGGGGCACGCGGGGCCTTATATCGGCCTCCTCCCATGCCTTGTTGATGCTCCTCAAGCCCTCTATTGCCGTGGCTTCTGGCTCGCTGTTCATGTCGAGCGCCGTGGCCGTCTTTCCGTCCTTGAATGTCACGATATAAACCGACGCGCTCACAGCAGATTTCCTTGCACCGGACCCACGCTACGGGCGACCAGACGGCGCAACCGGCGGTAGATCTTGGCCCAGCGCTTGGGCTCGTCGTATTCCATGGACCAGGCCGGGCCGATCTGCTGCCCCTGGGTGTCCTGGGGCGCGTCCTCGTCGGGGTACTTGGCTTTGATGATCGCCCGCGTCTCGGCGTTGATGGCGGCGGCCTTGGACAGGTAGCGCCGGCCGGCGGTGGGTGCCCGGTAGACCAGGGCGTGGGTGACGGCGATGCCCTTGGGGGTCATTGCAGGCCCTCCCCGAGGCAGTTGGGGCAGCCGAACGGGCCCAGGCTCTCGGCGAACTCATGGCCGCAGCCCATCGGGCAGCGACGGGTGGCCTCGCCCAGGAACAGGTCGCCCTGGGCCGCCAGGAAGCGCTGGCGGGCCTCCTCGTCGGGGCTTGGCGCCCCAGCCTCGGCCTGCAGCGTGCGTGCGGCCAGGCTGAGCGCCCGTTTGGCCTTGCCGACGTCCTGGCGGGCGGCTTTGCGCTCCTGGACGATGCGGTGGGCCCTGGAGCAGGCCGGGCACTCTGCGACGTCGTCAGGGACGTCCAGCACAGCGCCCTGGCCCGGCTCGATCCTGGTGCGCTGGTAGTAGGCGCCCAGGTGGGTGGGGTCGGTGGCGTCGTGCGTCAGGCCTTCGCCGTGCAGCACGCCAAGCCGTCGCCTTCCTGCTACCCCGGGGCATTCGTCGAGCGAACGCGCTATCGCGGTGGTCGCGGCCTTCACGACGGCGGTGTGCCGAACGTAGGCCAGGCAGGCGGCGACGGCTCGTTCCGTCCCTTTGCTGGCGGAAGGGGTAGGGCGAAGCGCCCCTAGCGCGTCCCCCTCTCCCTTTCGCCCCTTATGTTCCGATGTTTCTCTGCTGCGAACTGCTCTCATGTACAGGGCCTGCTGGCGGGGCTTTCAGATGCCTCCTATTTTGCCGCAGGCGCTGCGCTAGGGATCGACCCGCTACCGTCGGGTGGGGTTTGGCCGGATTGGGGCTCTTTTGGGCCTGCCAGCGCGTTCTGGCGGGTATCGCCTCCCCCTTGGGTGGGTCCCTTGACCAATTTCAGGTGTTTCATTCCAGAAATCAGGGACTTAACCGAGTTGGCCTCTCCCACCGGGTTGCCCTGGCTCATGATCCGTTTTGCCCTTGCCTTGGCCTCGGGGCTGCGGCCGATCAGTTCGACCTGGACCTTGTGCGGGCGGCCTGCTGCGCGGTTGAACGCTTCGGCGGAGCCGATCAGGTAGCTCGGGAAGTCGTGGCCGAGCTTGTCGCCCAGCCAGAAACCCCTGCAGCGCTTCTGGAACTCGAGCCCGCGAAAGCGCAGGTCTTCCTCGGTGCCCGTCTCGCAGAGCCGTACCCATCCCCCCATGTCCTCGATCACCCGGTGGATCACCCCGTCCTGGAACGCGACGCTGGCCACCGGTCCAACCTGGCGAATCGCCCGTTCCACCAGGGCCCAGGCGTCCATGGCGCGGTCGCCGGTGCTGCCCTCGATCATCCGGGTGATGTCGCCGGGCTGTGGCGGGTGCATGCCCGTGTCCGGGTTGCGCATGTGGGCAAACATCGCTTTGCACACCGCCTCGATGTCGTATTCCTTGAGCGTCTCGTAGAACAACTCGACCATGTTCGGGGTGATCGATTTCGTCCTGAGCGAGTAGACCGCCGCCAGGGTCTGCGAGAGCACCAGCTTGTCAATGGGTTGCATTCGTGTACTCCCCCTCGATGTGGTTTGTGCCTGCATCGTCGGCTGGCAGGTGGCCGTCCGCGATCAGCTGGGCGCGGATCTGCTCGATCGTGTCGGCGCTCTGCTGCTCGACGTCGGCCTGGATGTTCCGGGTCTTGAAGCCGCCGGCAGGCGCTCCGGTACCGGTGTTGCGCTTGCCCTTGCCCGTCGCGGGCTGTTCCTGGGCGGTGATCGGGTTCGACTGCGCCTTGGTCATGGCCAGCTCCTGGTTGAGCCTCACCTGGATCTTCTGCTCGACGATCGGCGTCAGGTACTTGATCGAGCCTGGCGATTGCTTGGGGTTGCCGTGGCGGTCATGGGTGGCGTGGTACACCGCTGCCTCGACGTCGGCGCCGGTGGCCTCCATCGCTCGCCAGAGCACCAGCTCGGCGTTGACCTCGGGATCGAGCAGTTTGGTCAGCTTCCAGAGGCGTCCGAGCGGCCTGCGCAGTTCCTTCAGGCTGTCCGCTGGAAAGTTTTCAGTTTCCTCGCTCTCGTCGTTCGCCTCCCCGACCGTGGGGGGAGGGGGGGTATCTACATCATCATCTATATATTCTTCTCTTCTCTTCTCTAGGGGCGTTACGCCGTTACTTTTTCCGTGTTGCGTAACGTCACCCGTAACGTCACCCGTAACGTCACCGTGTGGCGGTTCTTGCGGTCCATTCCCCTCCTGGGCGGCCTTTTGGGCGCGGAGTTTTTCCCGATGTTTGCGCGATCGCTCGCGGCCCTTCTGGAGGTGCAGCCCGCGCCGGTCGTGGCTTGCGGTGTTGTACTCGTCGAAGTTGGGCAGCGTGATGGTGGCTGCGGCGTCGTCGCAAACCGCCCACCCGACCATCTCCAGGGCGGCGGTGAAGCCGGGCATCTGGACCAGGTCGTCTATGTAGAAGCGGTCGACATTTTCGAGCACGCCGTCTCGGGCCTCCTCGTTGGCCGTTCCCCACAATGTCACCAGTAACGACACCGTGACGTTACGCATACCGTTACGCACGCTCTTATCGGTGTAGTCCAGCCCGGGTTGCATGCCAACTGCGGCGAGGCACTGCGGGTTGCTGGCGAGCCGCCTGGCGATGGCTTCAACCTTGCGGTTGGTCACCATCTTGGAGCGGATCTTGATCCATTCGTTGGCCATGCTTACCCCTGGGCGCCGCTGTTGAGTGGTGGAATCGTGACGGTGCGTGACGTTGCGTCGTAATGGGCCCAGCCCACTGAGGCCATCGCCTCGCCGAAGCCTGGCGTCTCGCTGATGAAGTCGAGGGTGGAAAGGTCCGCGTCGTAAAGGATGCCGTCGGGCGCGTGCTGGTGCAGGTACACCGCGAAGCGGTAGAGGACGCCGGCGGCGTAGGTGCGCATGGTCGCGGGCGGCAGGTTCTGCAGGCCTGCGGCCGGGTTGGCCGCCAGCAGGCGGGCGACGTTGAACAGGCGCGGGTCGTTGGGGAGCTGGCTGGGCAGGCGGATCAGGCCGCCGCCGGCCTTGCGCAGGTTCGCGGCGACCTGCCGGGCGCGTATCGCGTTGCAATCGACGCAGGTGCCGGAGCTGGTGAAGCGGTTGGCCACATGCCCGTGTGCGCAGGGCTTGCCGGTGAAGTACTGCGGGGAGCCGGCGGCGATCGCGGCGGCCCGGGAGTTCGGTAGGTCTGGCATCTTTTCTGCGGCTGCCATGGTTGGAGCCTCCTGGCTGAGTTGTTCTGCGGCGGAGTATGGTCAAGGATTCGCGTCAAAGCAACGTTGCGCGGCGTGGAAATCGTGCCGTTTAGCGTATTTCTTCTGTGGATAACCCGTCGCGTAACGTCACGCGTAACGTCACGCGGCTACAGGCGTGCGCGATTTTGCCCTGGTGGCGGCCTGCTGGCGGGTGGTGGGTGCTGGGGGTCGGGCTGGAGCCCATCAAAGCCGAGGGGTGTGGCATTTTTAAGCGTGCGTAACGTCACGCCGTCACGTCACGCGCCGGCGTTTAACATAATCATCGTTATGCGTAGTGCTGGTCTTGGGCGTGCAGGGCGAGTGGGCTACTTAGGGCGCTGAGCAAACCTGGGGATGGCTTGCTGCTGATGGTCGCGGGGAGCGCCGCGAGGGGGGTGACCTGGACAACCAGGCCGGGGCGCTCCTGGACATAGTAAGCCCGGACCAGCTCCTCGACAACCTGGCAGTCGTCGGTCCACAGCACGCCGTTGCAGCCGTCCTTGACCGCCTTGAGGACGTTGTCGCTGTCGGGCTTGGTGGTCGGGCGGATCAGGCCGCTGATGGCGAGGGCCTTTTTCCAGGCGGGCCAGCTGGGCGGGATGGCCTTGCGGATGTCCAGCACCAGGCCGATCGGCGCCGTGCTGGGCGGGTGGTTGCGCGCGTCGGCCGCCAGCCAGGCGATCTCCTCCTCATAGCAGCGGGTCTTCTTCGGCGTAACGTGACCGATGGCCACGCGGCCGCGCTCGTTCAGCGCCAGCTTGCCGGCCCGGTCCCGCTTTACATAGCTGCGGGCGCGTCCTTTGCCCTGGGGGGTGCCGGGTACAAAGAACGTCGTCACGCGGGTGTCGGTGACGGTCGGTGACGTTACGGTCATAAGCCCGCCTTATCGGCTTTCGCCGCTTTTGCCTTGGCCTGGCGCCTCGCCTTGGCGGTATAGGCGCGCATCCACAGGCGGATCTTCTCGGCGGTGTCTTCACGCACGCGCCGGCCTTCCCGGATCTGGCGAACCAGGCCGGGGTCATTGAGGGCCTCGCGGCCGATACGGCACTCGCCCACTTCGGGGTGGGCGGCGAGGAACTTGGCGATTGCGTCTTGGATTTTTCCCATGGCTGCAAGGCTATATGTGGGCGCGCGGCCGCGCAACTCGTCGCTGTACGCCCGTTAGGAGTTTTCCTACAGCAACCGCCGGGGCTCCGGCGCCATCTTTTGAGCCTTCTTTTGTTGCCGCTGACCGGACTGCAAGCCGCGTATTATTTCGTTTTGGGACTTGCAAGGGTGTAGGATTTTTCCTAACGTATGGCCATCGCAAAGGAGGTCCCGAATGTCATCTTTCCAGCTACTCAACTATGACCCCGTGTCGCAATACCCGATGGGTGAAGGCATTTACCTGGGCCTCCCGGACGAGACGTATTTCGCGCACCACGCGGTGTCCAACTCCCAGCTCAAGGTGTTTTCCACCAAGTCGCCGGCGCACCTCAAATAC
Organism: Pseudomonas juntendi; assembly: GCF_021560075.1. Classification (NCBI taxonomy): domain Bacteria; kingdom Pseudomonadati; phylum Pseudomonadota; class Gammaproteobacteria; order Pseudomonadales; family Pseudomonadaceae; genus Pseudomonas; species Pseudomonas juntendi. The sequence goes on along the minus strand of NZ_CP091089.1, from coordinate 24,680 downwards.
GGCGAGCGCAACGAAACCCGCGCCCAGTCCTTCGGCAAGCTGATGCACTGCGGAATCCTGGAGCCCGAGGACTTCGAGAAACGCTTTATGGCCTCCGACGCCACCCGTGTCGGCACCAAGGAATGGGACGCCGATGTGGCCCGTGCTGCGGGCCGCCAGGTCGTCAAACGCCCCGAGTTCGAGGAGGCCCTGCGCCTGCGTGACACCGTGCTGGGCCGCCCCGGGGTGCTGCGTGACCTGGTGCTGCACCCGGCCTGCACCAAAGAGTTCGCCTTTTTCTGGCGCGACCCGGTGACCGGCGTCGAGTGCAGGGGCAAGGCCGACGGCGCGCTGCTCGAGCACGGCATCGGCTTCGACCTGAAGTCGTGCGAGGACGCCGGCGAGAAGTTCATGTCGTCGGTGCGCGAGTACCGCTACCACTGGCAGAACGCCTTCTACTGCGACGGCCTGGCTGCCCTCGATGCGCCGCTCGAGGAGTTCCTGTTTATCGCCATCGAGAAAACCTATCCCTACCAGTACCAGGCCTGGGATCTGCCGCGCTGGCTGATCGCCAAGGCCCGCGAGCGGTACCAAGACACCCTGATCGAGTACGCCAAGTGCCTGCACAACGATGTGTGGCCGGGCTACCGCCAGAACATTCAAACGCTGCCCTACCCCGAGCGCTGGGCCCAGTACGAGTAACCCCGGAGACTTGCCATGACGACCGCCAACCCGCTGAACCAATACCGCGACACCGACAACCAGAACGCCCCGGCCCAGCGCCAGCGCCCTGCGCTGCTGGACATGCTCGATTCCGATCGGGTGAAACAGGGCATTGCTGCCGTGGTCGGCAAGCATATGTCGCCCGAGCGCATGTGCCGCTTGATGGTCAATGCCGTGCATAAAACCCCGGCGCTGCTGCAGTGCGATCCGAAAACCGTCCTTGGCGCCTTCATGACGTCGGCGGCGCTGGGGCTGGAGCCCAACACCCCGCAGGGCTTGGCCTACCTGATCCCGTACAAAAAGCGGGTCAAGAAGGGCAACCAGTGGGTCGACTCCTACGATTGCCAGTTCCAGATCGGCTACAAGGGTCTGATCACCCTGGCCGGCCGCGCCGGCATCCAGATTCAGGCCGGTGCCATCCATAAAGGTGACCTTTTCGACTACATGGTCGGCTCCGACTCGTTCCTCCGGTACCGGATCAACCTGGACACCGAGCGCGGCGGCCTGATCGGCGCCTTCGCCTACTCGAAAACCGACGTCGGCGAGATGGCCACCGTGCTGCCGCTGTCCGAGCTGCACAAGATCCGCAGCCGTTCCGAGACCTTTAACGCCCTCGAGCGCAACCTGCAGAACGCCGGCAACCAGGGCGAGCGCGACAAGGCCGCTAAAAAGCTGGCCGAGACGCCCTGGGTGATGTGGGAAGACGATATGGCCATCAAGTCGGCGATCAAAAAGCACGCCAAGCTGCTGCCGATGGGCAATGCCGCCCTAAGCCTGGCCGTCGAGCTGGACAGCCAGAGCGACGCCGGCGTGATCGATCTGGCCGCCGTCTCCGATGCCGACGCCGCCCTGGCCATGGTCAACGATGGCGAGATTCCGCGCGCTGCCGAGCTGATCGAGCATGAGGAGGTCGAGCAGCTGGAGGGCCTGCACGCGGTCAAGACCCAAACCCGCGAGCCTGAGCCGGTGGTTGTCCAGGAACAGCAGCAACAACAGGCCCCGCGCCAGCAGCGCCAGCGCCAGCCGGCGGCCGAGACGCGCCAGGCTGCCCCGGTCCAGGAGCAGCACCAGCAGGCCCAGGACCCTGAGCCCGATCCGGTCGACGACGTGCCGGCGGGCCGCCCGCTCGGTGATAACCCGCCAGAAGACCTGTTCAACGCCGAATAACCCCTGTCGCGGGGCCCCGTGCCCCGCTGCCCCTGGAGGGCTGCCCAATTGAAACTGACCCAGCTGCAACTGACTAACTGGATGCCGCACCGCGCCCTGACCCTGTCCTGGGACAAGGCCCCGATTGTGCTGCTGTGCGGCCCCAATGAGATCGGCAAGTCGTCGGTCATCGAGGGCCTGGACTTCGCCTTGAGCGGCGAATGCGCCCGCCTGGAAACCAAGGGCGCCCGTAAGGCGCTGATCACCGAGGGCGAGAAAAAGGGCGCGGTGGCCCTGACCCTGGGCGACGCGGCGATCGTGCGCAACGTCGGCGACGGCAAGGCCACCCTTGCTGGCGACTTCGCGGCGGCGGCCGGCCGGCCGGAGCTGTGGCCGTTCCTGGTCAACCACCAGCACTTCTCCTCCCTGGGCCTGGACGCGCGTCGTAAGGCGCTGTTCGGCGCCCTCAACGTGTCGACGTCGGTGTCGGCGGTGGCCCAGCTGCTGGTGGAGCGTGGTCACGACCAGCGCCGCGTCGACGCGCTGCTGCCGGCGATGGAGCGCGGACTGGATGCGGCCGTGAAGGTCGCTAAAGAGCGAGTTAGCGAAGCCAGGGGCGCCTGGAAAGAGGTCACCGGCGAGGTCTACGGCTCGGCCAAGGCCCTGACCTGGACGGCGCCGGTACCGGAGCTGCCCGAGGACATCCAGGCGCAGATCGACGACCTGCAGGCGCGGCGCGATCGCATGGCCGCGCGCCGTGAAGTGCTGATCGCCGAGCGCCAGAAGGTGCGCAGCGACGAGGCCGCCGAGTCCGAGCGCGAGGACAAGGCCATTCAGGCCCGCGAGGCCCTGGCCGAACTGGGCTGCCCGCAGGGCGTCGAGTTCAATATCTGGCTGCTCGAGCTGGACCATTACATCCGCAACGGCGCCGAGCTGCGCGGCAAGGCCCAGGGCGAACTGGACCGGCTGACGGCCGAGCTGCTGGCGCTGCCGGCGCCGTTCTCGCCGCCGCAAACCCTGGCCTGCCCGTGCTGTGACAAGCCGCTGGTGATGAAGGGTGGCGCCCTGGTCGAGTACGTTGGCCAACTGGAAAGCGTCGACGAATACGCCGAGGAGCGTGTCCGTCTGAAGAATGAAATCGAGCGCTTTGCCGAGAAGGTGCACAGCCAGCAGCGGGCAATCGACGCCGCGTCGAACCGCCTGGCCCAGGCCCGCCCCCTGGTCGACCGCGTGCATGCGCACCTGGCCGCCCTGGACGAGGCCGAGGACGCCGCGCAGCCGCGTTCGGTGGAGGACATCACCGCCGATATCTCCGCGCTCGATCAGGCCGGTACCGCCGATATGCTCAAGCGCAACGAGCTGGTGGCCAAGCAGCAAGCGGCCGCCGCCGCCGGCGACAAAACCCAGCGCGCCCTCCAGCTGCACCACGCCCTGGAAGCCTGGGACGCCCTGGCCACGGCCCTGGAGCCGTCCGGTGTGCCTAACGAGCTGCTGACCAAGGCCCTCAAGCCGCTAAACGACCGCCTGCGCGTGTCGGCCGGTGCGACGGGCTGGTCGCAGGTCCAGGTCGGCGCCGATATGACCATCTACTACGGCCAGCGCCTGGCGTCCCTGGCGTCGGAGTCGGGCCGCTGGCGCGCTGACGCGATGCTCACCGAGGCGATCCTGCACCTGGCCGGCGTGCCGTCGCTGATCCTCGATCGGGTCGACGTCCTCGACCTGCGCAGCCGCTCGGCCTGCCTGCGCTGGCTGCACGGCCTGGCCACCTCCGGCGAGCTGGCCACCGCCCTGGTACTGGGCACGCTCAAAGAGCCGCCGAGGCTGCCAAGCACCTATGACGTTCAGTGGCTCGGCGAGCCCGTAGCCGAAGCGGTGGGCGCGTAAGCGCCCCCTCCCCCCCCTTTTCTGGAGTACTCCCTGTGATTGTGTTCTCGCTCGTCAACCCGTCCGACCCCTACACCCTGGTTGCCCCGTCCCTCAAGGTCGCGGCTGTGGCCACCTGCATCTTCGGCGAGGGCCGCTATGGCCTGCGCCAGTGCGATGGCCAAGGCGACGCCGCCATGCCGCCGTTCATGGAGTTCGGCCATGAATCGTGGTTCCAGCGTAAATTCGGCGAAACCTTCGAGCAGGCTCTGTACGACGTACATAGTCGTCACCGCGAAGCGATGGTGCGCTGCCTGGGCTCGGTGCTGTACGGCACGCTCGCCGATCGCCTCAAGATCGGCCCCGAACTCGACCTGCTGGGCACCGAGGAGCGTGCCTTGCGCCTGCTCGAATGGCACGACAGCAACCGCAGCTCGAGCAATGACATTGGCCGGCGCGCCTGGGATTTCAGCAACCGCCTGGCCCTGACCCTGCAGGAGTCCGTCCCGCTCCTGGTCGACTCCCCTGCCGCCCCGGTCCACTGATAAGGAATCCTCGCTATGTTCTTCACCAATCTGCGTCTCTACACCCTCACGCAGCCGCTGGCGCTCACCGCCAGCGCCCTGGAATCGGCGCTGGCCAGCAAGCCGCACCGCGAGCCGGCCTCGCAGGAAATGTCGACGGCGGGCTTCGTGCCCGCCCTGGGCGAAGGCGCCACCCTGCTGGCGCACGCTGGCCAGGGCGCCTACCTGGTGGCCATGAAGACGTCCACCCGCGACCTCAAGGGCTCGGTGGTCAACGAAGCGGTCAAGGCCAAGGTCAAGGCAATTGAGGCCGAGCAGCAGCGCAAGGTCTACAAAAAGGAGCGCGACCAGATCAAGGACGAGCTGCTGCAGACCATGCTGCCGCGCGCCTTCGTGACCCATAAAACGACGTATGCCGTGCTCGACCTGGTGGAGCAGCGCGTCCTGGTCAACACGCAATCGCCTGGCGCCGCCGAGGCGATCCTGTCGACGCTGCGTGAGTGCCTGGGCTCCCTGCCCGTGCGGCCGCTGACGGTGAAGATCAACCCGCAGGCGACCATGACCCAGTGGCTCAAAACCCAGGAGACGCCCGAGGGCTTCTACCTGGCCGACAATTGCGAACTCGAGGAGACGGCCGACGGCGGTGGCGTGGTCAAACTCAAGCGCATTGACCTGTCGAGCGAAGAGGTGCAGATGCACCTGGCCACCGGCAAGCTCTGCCGCAACCTGTCGCTCGCCTGGGGCGACAAACTGACCTTTGACCTGGTCGACGATATGGGCATCCGCCGGCTGTCGTTCGCCGACCTCCTCGAGGAGCAGGCGGCCGACGAGGCCGACAGCGAGGACCCGCTGTCCTACCACGACGTGTCGTTCGTGATCATGCTGTTGACGCTGCGCGAGTTCCTGGCCGAGCTGCTGCCGGCGCTGGGCGGCGAGGAAATCCCCCAGGGCGTGTCGGTCGAGCAGCTGACGGCCGCTCCCGCAGCTGTCGGCGCCGGCGTGGACGTCACGGGCCTGATTGGCCTGGCCGGTACCGGGATTACGGCGACGCTGTCGATCCCGCCCGCTCCCACAGATGACGAGGGCGATGGCCCCGACCCGATCATGCAGGAGGCGCGCGATTTCGTGCGGGCCGCTGGCCGTGGTTCGGTGTCCGGCATCCAGCGCCGGTTTAAGGTCGGGTACAACCGTGCGGCGCGGGTGGTCGAGGCCCTGGAGGCCGAAGGCATTCTGTCGCCTATCCGTTCCGACGGATCGCGCGTGGTACTAGCCTAATGACCGCCGCAGTCACCCTCCCCCTGCCCGCTACCGAATCCCTGGTGCTCGCCATCGAGCACCAGCGCCAGTTCCTGTTCACCGACGAGGTGGTCGCTCGCTATCAGGGGCGCATCGCGGTGTCGACGCTGGAAAAGTGGCGCACCGCCGGCAAGGGTCCGCTGTTCGCCTACCTGGGCACCGTCCCGGTCTACCCGCTCGACGCCCTCGTCTCCTGGGAGCGCCAGCTCACGCTGCACGTTAAGCCCGGGCAGGAAGCCGGCCGCGTCGCGCCGTGACCTGTGACCGGATTGGCCTCTGTAGCCTTTCGTCGGTGCCGTGGGTAGTCTCGCCCTCGCTGCAGACATGCGGCCTCCAACCGTAGCCATAACGGTATCGTTGCCCGTACATCACGGGGTATCCCAGGGGGGCCTGGGTTACATGGCAGATGTCGCCTGATCGGCGTAACCGGTCCCGACTCACTCGGTGCCGGACCTCCCTCCGGCACTTAGGCGTATCGGCCTGGACCTTGGCAAAGCCAATCAGGATCACCCGCAGCTGGGTGGGTTTTCCCAGGGTCCAGACCGATGCGTAGTCCACGATCCCCCTTTGGAATTGGAGCGCCCATGCGCCAGCCTTCCCCTTTTCAGACGCTATCCTTCAGCCAGGCGCTCGACGCTGCCAAGGCTGGTCATTCTGTTCGCCGCTCCTCCTGGGAGGCCTCTGGCCTTTCGATCATCTGCCAAGTCGGCCAGCACGGCTTCGGCGCTTCTGCCCCTGCCCAAATCGGCGGCATCCCCTCTAAGCACTTTCAAAGCTGCGAGCCCGGCCTGCCTGTGCGCCTGCCGTGCCTGTTGATGACGTCCGTCCTGGGCGCTCTCGCCGTTTGGGTTCCGACCCCTACGGATCTGTTTGCTGACGATTGGTGCATCCTGGAGGCGTGACGATGGGCTCGCAGTACAACCCGAATTCCCTGTTAAACCCTGAGTTCAGCGCCCTGGCGCAGCCTGACGTCGGCCCAGGCGCCCAGGCTAACCTGCAGAAGCGTGTGAACCGTGCCCTGCTGGTGCTGCGCGCTGCCGCCGACGAGTTCGGTGACCTGGACCATGAGCTGTCGTTCGACGGCGTGTCCGAGCCTCTCACCGGTGCCGAGCTGGAGGGGTTCCGCGCCGGCGCCCGCCTGGCCCTGCAGCTGCTCGGCGAGCACTTCGCTTAAACGCTGTTCCGCGAAATCGCTAATTCGCTATTTCGCTAAAATGCTTCACCGTTGGACCGTTGAAGATTGCGACACTTGTAACTCCAGACCTTGCGGCCCGCCTAGCGCGGGCCTTTTTTTGGGTGTAGGAAAAATCCCACACAAATTACTTGCTTTGAATTAAAAGGCGAGCTTATATAGGCCCATCGAAACGAACAACGGACTCGCCGCCATGACCAAGAAAACCACCCTTAAGCACGCCCTGCCTTGCGGCACTATCGCCACCCGCACCACCGCCCGCACCTACTCGCATGTCGTCATCCTGCGCACCGACCTGGTCGCCGCCCGCGCCGAGTTGGACCGCATCAGCGAGACGGTCCTGGCCAACTTCGCCTACGACCAGAAGATCGTCGGCATCGGCGCCGGCGGCTTCGTCCGCGCCAGCAACGGCCGCGAATACCCGGTGACCCAGGACAACGTCGATCGGGCCCTGGCCTCGATGCGCGGCTTCACCGACGCCCAGGCGTTCGCCGAGGCTCGCCGCCAGGAGCGCCTGGCCGAGTTTGACGCCGAGCATGGCGACGCCACCAGGGGCCCTTGGGCGATCGTTGGCTGGTGCGGCCGCGAGGACTTGGCCCGCAAGCTGGCCGCCCAGCAGCAGGGCTATGCCTGCCGCACCGACGTCCAGGTGGAAGCCGTCAATAACGGGGAGCGGTGAGGGCTTCGCCTTTCGCCCTTTCGCCCTTTCGCTAAATCGCTAAATCGCTACCAGGAGCCGCCGCCATGCGTGAACTCAAAGCCCTGCTGTTCGCCACCACCAAAGAAGCCTATGACGCCACTCAAACCGGCGAGGCGCCGCTGGGTAGCGTGCTGCTGATCCCGTCCGAGGGCGTGGTCGGCCTGGCCTGGACCTGGCCCGTCGCAGTCACCGTCGCCTGTGGCGAGCTGCACAAGGTCGCCGACGTCTTCCAGGCCGACAACATCATTGCTGAGGCCGCCTGGGGCAAAGCGCAGCTGGAGACGGCGCGCGACTTCGCCCTGATCGGCCACATGCCGCTGGAGGCCTGGGCGGTCAATGCGCTGATCGATCCGCTGCACTTCCCGCGCCTGGAGGCGCACCAGCCGCCCTACACCGTGCTGGCCAGCGCCACCGCCGGCAACTTCGTCAAGGTGCGCGTGCTGCTCGAGGGTGACGACCTGCCGGGGGCGGAAACGCTGACCCTGGAGGTGCTGTCCGTCGACGGCGAGCGCCTGATCGGCCGCATCAGCGGCCCCACCCTCTATGCCCATGAGCACGACCTTCGCCGTGGCGATCGCGTGGTCTGCGGCCACCACCACCTGTTCCCGGCCGAGGAGGCCTGACCGATGACCATTGCCATCAACTTCAACAAGTCCGAGGCCGAGGTGGTGCGCCACCGCCTGGCCTTCCTGGCCGCCCTGGACCTGGACGGCATGCGTGAGCTGTTCGAGGAGGAGGGCGAGCTGGATTGCCTGGTGCTGCTCGAGTACGCCGGCAAGGCCGACGCCGCCCTGCGCGACCCGATGCACCGCGTGCTGGTCGACCGGCCGGAGCATGTCGCCATCCTGGTCGAGGCGATCGAGGGCGCCACCGTGCACGCGGTGGCCAGCGACGAGGCCGCCGCCGGGCGCATCACCCGAATTGCCGCTGTCAACGTGCGCCACTCGCTACGCTCGGCAGGCCGCAAGGTCACAGCTGCCACGGGTTCGGCGGTTCGTGCGCCGTAGGAAATTTCCTATACTTTTTACTTGCTAGGATCAAAAGGTGATCTTATAGTCACCTCACCAAAACACACCACCCACTGCTACGGAAAAGCCTCCCCATGTCGACAATCGCCCGCTACGGTTACAGCCCTTCTGCCGCCGGCCAAGCCCTCGTCACCTGGTGCATCAATGCCCGCAACTCCCTGATCGATCTGCTGCAAAAGCCGACTCGCCCGATCTCGGACGCATCGGTCGATATGTGGGAGGCCTACTTCCGCAAAATCGCGGCCATCCGCGCCATGGACCACAAAGAGCTGGCGACCGCCCTGGCCGCCGCCAAAGCCGAGGCACCTGCAGCCATGACCAATGCCACCCCGTCCACCGATTACCTGCTGATCAACGTCGACGGCACCGAGGAGCGCCGCTCCGCCGAGCTGCCGGCCGACCCGGGCTATCGCGCCCTGGCCGACCTGGTCGACCCCATCCTGGGCGTGCTGGCCTGGGAGCAGGTCACCGTCCTGTTCAACGGTGAGCTCTGCGATATGTTCGTCGACGAGGTGGGCGCCATCACCGGCCTGCCGCGCAACGAGCGCGCCACCGCGATCTATCGCGCTAACGCCCTGGCCCAGCACCCGGGCACCGACCCTGAAAGCCTGCCGGCCATCTACGGCCGTGTGGTGCTGTTCACCCGCCGCGTTTGGTTCTGAGCCCCCTGGAGAGCCGTCATGTCTACCCCGACTACTGCTGAGGCGATCTTCGCCAACCTGACGCGCGGCCATGCCGTGACCGTCACCACCGCTTCCCTGCTCGTCATGCGCGTCGGCCTGGTCGACGTCGCCGGTGGCCGCCTGAGCGGCCTCAACATCGAAACCGGCGAGCCTTGCGAGTGCGTCGTGTCGCAGGTCCGCAACGTCAGTACCGCCCTGCGCCGCTGCGTGGGCACCATGCGCGCCGCCGATGTGGTGGTGGGCATGGATATCCGCCTGATGACCGACCAGGGCAGCGCCGGCGCCGTCATCGACAAGGTGGTCCAGGGCGACGACGTCGACCTGGAGCTGCGCATGGATACCGGCGAGGTGGTGACCTTCCACATGGACGCCCACCGTTCGGTCGAGCGCCTGGAGGCCCGCCTGTGATCGATCCACGCGCCAACAGCAAGGGGCCGATTGCGGCCCCAGCTCCCTTGCCGCACGTCTCCCGGCGTGCCCTGGGGCGCATCGACGACGCCCTGCCGATCCCGACCGAATGCCGCTACTGCGCTGGCCCGGTCGCCCTGGTGGACAACTCGGAGATCTATCGCGGCCGCTCCTACGGCGGCTGGCCCTTCGCCTACTGGTGCAAGGACTGCGACGCGATGGTCGGCCTGCACCCCGACACCGACCTGCCGCTCGGCACGCTGGCCGACAAGGCCCTGCGCACCGCGCGCCAGCAGTGCAAGGCGCCCTTCGAGCGCATCTGGCGCGTGCTGCGCCTCAAGTCGCGCAAGGGCGCCTATGCGTGGCTGGCCGAGCAGCTGGGTATCCCGGTCGCCGAGTGCCACTTCGGGCTGTTTGAGGTCGAGCAGTGCGAACGGGCCCGCGACGCCTCGATGCGCTTCCTGCAGGCTCAGGAGAAGGCCCATGTCGCCTAGAAAGCCAATGCCGGCGATGGTCGATCGCCAGTGCCTGTGCTGTAACAACACTTTCCAAGCCACCGCCTCGGCCGTGCGCCGGGGCTGGGGCACTTACTGCGGTAAACCCTGCAAAGCCCGCCATGCGGCTCAATTGAAAGCGCAACCTGCCCACCTGGAGTCCTCGATGTCTGACGCACCTGTTCTGCCACCCCTCGCCCCTGCCGCCGAAGTGCCGGCCCGTGGCCTCACGCTCGAGCAGCTGATGGTCGAGCGCGTCTCGGCCTACGCCGTGTCCGATCGCCCGCGCGAGCTGATCGACGAGGGCATCGACAAGCTGTTTAAGGATGTGATCGGCGACCTGACCCGCTCCTACGGCGACCTGGGCAAGGCGATTAAAGAGGCGATCGCCGCCGCGATGCCGGCGAACGTCGGCGACTTCTTCGACCTGACCCGTTACAACGGTCTGATCGCCGAACAGCTGCGCATGCGTTGGGAGGCTGCCGGCGTGGCCGGCCACGTCCTGGAGCAGGCCAACCGCTCGATCGACGAGGTGTTGAGCGGCGACGGCCTGATCAAGGGCGAGGTGTCGCTGCGCGAGCTGCTGAAATCCTTCATGGAGGAAAACGAGGAGCGCGCCCGCGAGGAAAGCTGGGAGGGCCCGGAGATCCGTTTCGAGGAGTCCGACAAGTACGGGCCGACCCTGTATGTATCCTTTGACCCGGAGCCGGAGGACTCCTACAGCGGCTCCAGCAGCCTGCGCCACCGCTCGCGCCGCGCCGACTACCAGCTCAAGCACCGTATGCAAATCCGCTTGACCGAGGAGACCCGCCCGGCGCCGTACCGTGGGGCCCCCGAGATCCGCGTGGGCCATGTGTACGCGGCCACCCTGGACGACAAAAAGGTCGCCCTCGACATGATGATCCATTCCAAGTGGGAGAAGCAGCTGGCCGCCCTGTACTTCGGCAATGCCAAGCTGCTGATTGACTGCGATGAAGACGATTTCTCCTACGGCATCCATGGCTGAGGCGCCCGCGATGAAAGAGCATGACCTGAACACCAGCGCCGGCGGCCGTGGCTTCGTGAAAGAGCTGTTCAACGAGCACCTGGGGACCCACTCCTACAACCGCTATATCGACGAGCGCCTGGCCGCCGACTTCGCCTGCGCCCTGGGCCTGTGGGCCGGCCCGGTGCTGGCCAAGGTGGCCGCCTACGAGGCGATCGACGCCATGGCCGAACCGGTGCGCGTGTCGACCTTGTACGCGGCCACCCTGGAGCGCGACGTTGTCCTGGAGCAGAACCGCCAGCTGCGCGCCGCCCTGGAGGAGGTCCTGGTAAACGCCGAGCGCGGCCTGCCCCCGGCGCTGCACCGCAAGCTGCGCGACCTGATCCCGAAGGCGCCGCCGGCGCCGGCGAACGAGGCCGAGCGCCCTGGCTTCGAGGCCTGGCACTGCGACCGCTTCAAAACCGAGTACACAACCGGCGCGCCGACCCGCGATTTCGACGGGTCCCGCCATGCACCTGAATACGGCCCTCCCGCCCAGCAGTTCATGTGGGAGGCCTGGCAAGGCCGCGCGGCCAAATGCACCTGTGGGGGTGGCAAGTGAGCGAACAAGTGAAACCGGCCCTGTCTTCGGGCTTCCTGCTGATCGAATCGGGCCAGGGTAAGCAGCAGCTGACCCTCGCTTTCAAGTCCAAGGACGAGCTGTACCAGGCGCATGTCGAGCTGCACGCGCTGATGCAGCTGCCCGACGTGCCGCTGGTTTGGGCCAACCGCGAGCAGCTGCTGCTGTGCACTCGCCAGCCGCGCGAGCATGCCCCGGGCACGCTCCTGGACGGCCAGCCGCGCAACGTCGCCGGCAGCGCCCTGCGCACCGACTACTGCAACACGCCGCTGTACCCCCGCCCTGCGGCCCTGCCGGCGTCCTGGAAGCTGATCGAGCGCCACCTGGTGGCCGAGCCTGTCGCTGAGGCCGGCGCCGGCATCGTGGCCCGTTTCAAGGGCAACCCGGCGTTCGACGACCTGGCTCTGGCGCTGGCCGTGTGGGATGCCATGCTGCTGGCCTCGTCGGAGGTCACCCTGGGCGACCTGTTCCCGCTCCTCGAGGAGGAGCAGGCCGTGGAGATCGAGGAGGACGCCAACCACCGCTGCCCCGATCGGGCCCTGCAATCGGCGCTGTTCGCCTGCCTGGCCGGCGGCGCCCTGCCCCGCCGCTACGGCGGCGTGCAGATCGATGGCGGCCGCTATGCCTGGGTGACCTTCACCACCGTCGGCGCCGATGACCCGACCCCGGAGCCGGTGAAGTGGTGGAACGGCTGCGACAGCACGGTGCCGGCGGCCCTGCGCTTCCTGGCCAACAACGAGCGCCCGATCGGCGGCGAGAGCCGGTTTAACGCCGAGCACCTGTACCAGCTCGCCGGCGAGATCGAGCGCATGGCCAAGACCCGGCTGTATGCGGCCGCGCCCGACTTCGAGCAGCTGGTGCAGGCAAAAGCGGCCCTGGTGACCCAGCGCGACCACGCCTTCGAGGTGCGCGACAACCTTTCCCGCCAGCTGCGCAGCGCCGAGGAGCGCATCCGCGAGCTGCTGCTGCCGCTTGAGGACGGCGAGCCGGTCCTGGGCTGGGTTGATCCCGAGCGCGACGAGTTCTTGAGTGTGAAGGGCCGCCAGCGGGCCGAGAGCATGGGCCACGGCGAGGGCGCCGGGCGTTTCAGCGTCCCGGTGGTGCCTGTGGCCGAGTCGGAGCGCCTGCGCGCCCTGCTGGCCGAGGCCCTGTCGGCGGTCGAGGGCGGCTGCCATGTGGCCGATCTGCCCGATCGCATGCGGGCGGCGGTCGGTGACCTGGCCGTCGACCTGGTGGCCGATGACGCGCTGGCCGCGCCGCCGGCGCCGGTCGTGCAAGGTGAGGCGCTGGCCGCTGCTGGCTTCGCCGAGCTGGACCGCCGCGGCTTCCGCGTCGGGGCTTCTGACCTGGGGATTGATGACCTGGTGGCCGTGTACCGCGCCATGCAGGCCGTCGGCGTGCCGCCGGCGAAGCTCACCCCGGAGTCTCTGCGCATGGCCATGGAGAACCTGGCGGTGCGCTCGAGCAGCGGACAAGGGCAGGCTCCCCTGGTGGTGCTGCGCGATACCTGCCTGCGGGTGGTCTATCGCGGCCTCAAGTGGCACCACGAACAGCTGCTCGACGACCGCTGGGAGGCGCTGTCGGTCGACGAGTTCGACGCGGCCCTGGCCGAGGCGTTGGCGAAAGCATGAGTCGTAAAGCCCGGGGCCGGCGTGTCCAGCCCCGCGCCGTTTGGGGCCTGGTGAAACAAGGCCCCGAGGCGCCGCCGGTGATGACCGGCAACATCCAGGAGCTGGCCAAGGCGCCCCGGCGCTGGCGCGTCGACTACGAGGTCGAGCACTTCGAGGCCGACGAGGCCGGGCAGCAGGCGGTGGCGGTCGATCATGACCGCTTCACCACCTACAGCCGGGTGCTGCTGCACCAGTTCCTGGTCGACGTCATCGAGCCGTACATCGATGGCGTCCTGGCCCAGTACCAGGGGCGTCTGATCGACGTCCGCTTTAAACTTGAACCCATTTTGTAGGAGTAGCCCCTATGTGGCTGATGCTAAACACCGGTTTCCTCTCGATCGTCCAGCCGTCCGACCGTGACCTGGCCCAGTTCGCCCCCGCCGGCGACGACCTGCTGCTGGTGCGCGCCCGCGCCCGTGGCCACATCGAGGCCGCCTTCCCCGAGGCCGAGGTGCTGGAGGTGAAGGGCCGCGACTACCTGTTCCGCGCCTTCGTGCCGCGTGCCCGGGTGGCCGCCAAGGCCGCCGAGCTGGTGTCGGCGATCGACTACGGCAACTTCAAAGACTCGGTGCCCGACCGGGCGCTGCATGACGCCTACGCGGACTGCTGGTCGGTGTTCTACCGCTACCAGCGCGCAGAGGCCCACAAGCCGCATTCTGGCGTGCTGCGTGCTCATCGAGGGGGCTACTGATGTCCGCTTCGGCCAAACGTCCTAACGCCCTGGACAAGGCGATCGGCGCCCGTCTGCTGGTCATGCGCCAGCAGGCGGGTATGTCTCAGGCGGATATGGTGGTGCAGATCCAGCAGGCGGGCCTGTCGGTGACGCAGGCCCAGCTGTCGCACTATGAGCGTGGCGAGAATAAGGTCCCGGCGTCGCTGCTGGCGATCGCCGCGCCCATCCTGCGCTGCAAGGTGGGGGAGTTTTTCGACTTTCCGCCGATCAGTCGGGCTGCGATGCTCGCTGCCAGCGAAGGGTAAACGCCTTGTCCAGGTCGTCGGCGTCCTGGACCTGGTTGGCGTGCTCCGGGCGGATCTTGAAGCCCAGCACCAGGTTGTTCACCGTCCCGTCCGGGTTGGCTCGGACGCGGCGGAAACCGTAGTAAACCCGCCCCGTGGCCTTGTCTGTCGCCCGGCAGAAGTGCCACCCCTCAACGATCGGCGCCTTGTCGGTCACCGCGTAATTCCCCCACCAATCGATGACGCAGTCGTTGACGTAGCAGGCCAGGAGCCGGCTGGTGCGCTTGGCCTGGTTGAACGGGTTGCGGATCAGCCAGCGGTACTGGGCGCCGACGCTGCGCTCGTTGCCCTTCTCCCGGGCGCTGTGCTTGCCGCTGGGCTCGCCGAGCAGTCCGTCTTCCAGGTTGTTCCAGAGGCGCAACAGCGGCCATGTGGTCGCCTTGTAGGCCCACAGGCCCGACGACCCCTGGGCGATGTACTTCGGCTCATGGCTGGCCAGCGCGGGGCCTTCCGGGCTGCGGATGAACCGCGCCGTGGCGATGACCAGCGGCCCCATGGGAAAGAAGGTCAGCAGCACGCCGGCGCCGATGACGATCGCCAGCCAGGTCCATTGCCAGGCGGCGGCCAGGATGTAGCGCAGCGGGACCTTCATCAGGCACCTCCCTTGGCTTTGACGGCCTCGACCAGCGAGTGCATGGCGTTGTCCTTGCCCTGGCTGCTGCGGCTGCTGCCGTAGAAGTAGGCGATGATGATCGGGATGATGGTGCCCAGCAGCACGCCGAGGATGGTGTCTGCAAAGCGCTGGCTGCCGGCCGGGATGTCCTGGAAGGTGATCCCCACCAGGTAGGCCATGGCGAACGCCGACCAGGCGGCGGCGAAGTAGTAGACGAACCGCTTCGAGAAGACGTCGTCTTGCGCCAGCGCGGCCTTCTGCAGGTCGCGGGCGCTCTGGCGGTCCTGGTGGTCGCGCAGGGCCTCGGCGTCGGCCAGCTCCAGCACGCGCTGGCGCAGCGCGGTGGCGGCGGCGGTGTTGGCCTTGAGCTGCTCGACGATCTCCTCGGGGTTGCGCAGGCTGGTGACCTGCTGGGCGACGTCGACGACCTTGCCGGCGAAGTCGGCGCCTTTGTCGCCGCCGAGCCAGCGGCCGACGACCTGGTCAATGCCCAGGGTCTTGATCAGGCCGGTGGCGGCCGCGATGGTGATAGGGTCCATTCAGTTGTCCTCTGCTGCGTATTCCAGGTTGCCGGCGACGCGGTTAACCCACCCACGGCCGAACTCGTCAAAGGTGCTGATCTGCGCGATGAAGCGCAGGCGCTGGGCGGCCAGGCGCATGATCAGGTCGTTGAGTTCCATCTTGGCCAGGGCGGCCAGGCTGATCGGTCCGACGCGGCCGTCATCGAGCACGCCGGCGGCGCGCTGCAGCATGCGGATGGTGTTGCCGAAGCCGTGGTTTATGCCCATGTCGAACAGTTGGAACACCACCGCTGCCGGCAGCTGGCCCATCTGCGCCCGGTCCCAAAAGTCGCGGCGGTAGATGGCCTTGGCCTGCTCGAGCGTCAGGTTCTTGATGTCCAGGTCGGGATAGGCCATGGCGCTGATCCCGTACTTGGTGCCCTTGAGTTCGCCCTGGCCAACAACGCCGGTGGTCCAGTTGCCCCGGTCCTTGCGGTTGTCCTGGTACTTGCCTTCGTGCCCGACGACGCGCTCAAAGGCGACCGGGAAGGCTACTGCGGCTTGGAGGGTCATACGGCGGCCCCCTTGACGCTGGCCTGCAGCTGCTTGACCTGGTCGGCCAAGGTGCGCGACAGCTGATTGACGTCGTCGCGCATGTCGTTGCGGATCTGGCGGGTTTCCTGGCGCAGCAGGTCGTACAGCTCTTTGATCTCGACCCGGCGCACGCTCTCCAGGTCGGCCTTGATGCCGTTGCGCAGCTCGTCCAGCTCCTGGCGGGTGACGAAGTTGTGCTGCTCGCGCTGCAGCTCGAGGATCTGGTTGCGGTTGGCCTCGCATTCCTTTTCGAGCCGCTGGTTGGCGGTGGCTTGGGCTGCGATCTGCTGGCGCAGAAGCCAGCCGAAGACGCTGGCGGCAAGGCCGCCGGCAAAGATAACGATGGTTAAGGTGTCGCCCGTCATGAGCTGGCTCCCCGGTAGCGCTGCCGCGCACGGCGGCTTGAAATGCCGCATATGCGGCGCGTGCGCGGCTCTCCCGGTACCGCTGACCGGGAGTTTACAGGCGGCTATTCAGTGGCCACAGAACGGGCTGGACTGGTCGGGACGGAGAAATCCCGGGGCAGGTGTTCGTGCGCCAGCTCGCCCAGGTAGGCCAGCTGGCAATGGCGGATCACTACGCCGGAGGGGAAGGTCTGCCGATCGCGCCAGAACAGCGTGTCGATCGCCGCCCGGGCCCAGCGCCAGCGCCGCTTGGCGTTGATGGCGCTGGCGCCCCGGTAGGCCCGGCTCGACAGGGTTTCGTCGTTGTAGCCCCACAGCAGCGCGTTGGCGAGCTGGTCGAGGCCGATCAAGACGCCGAGCCAATAGGCCCGGCGCCCGTAGTTCGCCTGGTACGCCGCCTGGTCTAGTTTGCTGGCCATACGATCGCCTCGACTTGCGCCGTGGTGGTGGCCGCGTCGAGCTGGGTCTTAAGGGTCCATGCCTTCTGGTAGTTGCTGGCCAGGAACGTGGCGACCGCTACGCCCATTTCCACCATCTGCTCCGGGGTGAGCAGGTACGTCTCGTCGCTCGCGGCTCGGAACGGCAGTGAGGCGGCCGTGACGCCGGCGGTCTGCATGATCAGCGCGGTGGTGGTCTGCCCGTTGACGTTGGCGATGTCGCGCTCGTCGCGCAGCTGGACAACGTCCTGGACGTTGCCCGGGAAAGTCCAAGGCATGCCGGCGGCTTCGGCGGCCTTGCGCCAGGCTTCGATTTGCCGGCGTTTGCGCTTCTGCGCGTCCTCGAGGAGAAGGACAAACGGCTCGATCGGGCCGAAGTCGCCGCGCTGCAGCGCCTCGAAAATGGCCTGACTCTCCAGGTCGCTGTCGTTCGGGCAGGCGGTGTACGGAATCCACCCCAGGGTGGCGTGCTCCAGCTCGACGTCGATCTGGCCGTTTTCGTTATGACGGGGGTTGCGGATGTTCGGCATCAGGAAACTCTCAGGAAAATGGACACGCTGTCGCCGTCGTTGTCGTCGGCGTTCTGGATGTACCCCATCATTCGCCAGGTCCCGGCGGCGGTGATGACCGACGGCTTGGAGCCCCAGCAGTTGGACCAGCGCAGGTTGCCGCCCGCGACCAGCGTGCCCGGGGTGGTGCCGCCGCCGCCGGCGACGCTGAACAGGCCGTAGGAGCCGATATCGCCGGCCGAGTTGCCAGCATGGCCGGCCAGGTTGCCGGCGATCCACACGCCAACCCCTGCATAGATCCCACCGTTGCCGGTGAGGTTGGCGTTGGACCAGACGCTGCCGTTGGTGCTGAACGCGCCGGCGGTCATGGTGCCCGCGATCGAACAGTTGCCGTCGGCGCCGTTGAAGTTGAACGAGTAGTTGGCGCTGTAGGAGCCGATCTTGAAGACGTTGTCAGAGTCCAGGCCGATCTTTATCGCGTACTGGCTCGGGCGGTGGAACGTCATCGCGGCGGCCCCGGTCGAGCGAACTTCAAAGCCCGAGCCGGCGTTACCGGCGTTGAAGGTGGCGCCGGCCGGCCCGCCGTCCATGATGACCACGCCGTCAGAGCCGATGGTGAGCCGCGAAGCGCCACCGGTGGCGAAGTTGAGCGTGTCGCCGCCCGCGCTGTACATGCCGGTGTTGGGGTCGCTCATGAAGCTGAAAATCGGCAAGGCCGCCGATCCCAGTCCGCCCGACAGGTATTGGCTACTGGTGTTCCAGACCGCCCTTGCCGCGCCGCCGCAGGTGACCGCCAGTTGGTCAGCCGCCGAGCTGTAAATCCCGGTGTTGGGGTCGCCGTTGAAGCTGAAAATCGGCAGCGCGGCCGTACCCAGGGAGCCCGACAGGTACTGGTTGCTGGCGTTGATGATCGCCGCCACGACGCCGGCGGTGGTGATGCCTACCTGGTCGGCCGCCGGGCTGTAGATACCGGTGTTCGGGTCGCCGTTGAAGCTGAAAATCGGCAAGGCCGCCGTGCCCAGGCTGCCCGACAGGTACTGGTTGCTGGCGTTGATGATCGCCGCCACGACGCCGGCGGTGGTGATGCCCACCTGGTCGGCCGCTGGGCTGTAGATACCGGTGTTCGGGTCGCCGTTGAAGCTGAAAATGGGGAGCGCGGCCGTGCCCAGGCCGCCTGCCAGGTACTGGTCGCTGCTGTTCCACAGCACAGCCAAACTGCCGCCGGCGGTGATCGCCAGCTGGTCGGCTGCTGGCTGGTACAGGCCGGTGTTGGTGTCGCCGTTGAAGGCCAGCGCGGGCAGTGCGGCGGTACCGGCCGGCAAGCCGTATTCGGGGCTGATGACCTTGTCGGCCGGCAAGGTGCAGAACACGTCGCGCGTGCCGGCGGCCCAGTTGACCTTGGTGGTGCCGCCGGCGGAACTGGTCAGCACGGTGTCGCGGCTCAGGGTGCTGGGGGTGCCGCTGGTGACGGTGCCGATGCCGATTTCCCAGGCGGTGCCGTCGGTGATGCAGTAGTACGTGTTGTTGCCACTGCCGATGCCGGCCACAAAGGTCTGGTACCCGGACGCAGCACCGCCCAGCGACAGCGTGCCGGTGCCGGTGGTGGTACTGGTTTCGCGGACGCGGTCCGCAACGTTGAACGCCATTTAGAGCCTCTCCTCGATTCGATAGGCTTTGTTGTAAACCCCGAAGCTCGGGTTACTGATTTCTGAGGTGGATTCGAGCGTACCCCAGATGGCCTGCTCGCTCCGGTTGCTGCCGTCGACGTCCAGTAGTGCCAGCAGGTCGCGGTGCAGGCCGCAGTTGCGGTCGATCTCCAGGACGCCGCCCAGGGCCTCGGTTTGCGTCAGGAAGTCGAACTTGAAGGCGACGGCCCGGTACATCGGCTGGATGTCGATATAGGTCTGCCCGCCCCGGCTGCGGTTCTTGCGGCTGGGGTCGATGTAGGCGACGGACCAGTTGTAGGAGTAGTTGACCTTGGGCTGGAACATCGGGCCCATGAACAGGCGCCCGGCCTGCAGGTAGCCGCTGGCGCCGCTGTCCGTGAGGTCAATTTTCCAGTACCGGGCGCTGATCTCGCTGGCCATGATCAGCGACGCCAGGCCGTAGCGCGTGTCGATGCCGGCCGACACGGTGCCGCTGTCGTACACGATGCCGGTGGCCACCAGGGGATCGCTGCTGCTGGCCCGCACGCGCCAGGTGGCGGCGGCAGTCAGGTTGGTGCCGATCAGCGCGACGACCTGGACCGGCTGGGCGCTGGCCATGTCGATGCGCAGGTTCTGACTGGTGACGCTGGTGGTGCGCCACTTTTTCGCAATGTGCGGGTCTTTGAGGTTCTCGGCCGGGAGGGTGGCCACCTCGGTGCTTGGCGTGATGATGGTACTGCTTGGGGCGGCCTTGTTGTCCCAGGCGAGGATGGCAGATGGCATAGGGTCACCCGAATACGGTTAGTTCGACTTTGTTGGTGCTGGCGTCCTCGCTGACCCGGACGATGGCGAACTGGCGCCCGTTGTCCAGGCCCCAGCGGGGGAACTTGAGGGTGATGACGTCGCCCAGGTCCAGCAGGAAGGCTTGCGTCTTCAATTCCACGCGGTACATCGACCGGGCGGCGCCGTACAGGCCCAGCTGGCGGTCGGCCTCGACCTGGGCGGAGGATTCGTTGTTGAAGAACGCCACGATCGGGGCGCTGTCGGTGGCCAGCAGGTGCCGGCTCAGAATGCTGGCGTCCTGGGCGACCGCCAGCTTGGCGTCGATCGCCAGCTCGGCGCGGCGCTCGGCCGTGACCGAACCGGCCAGGTCGCTGGTCTGCGGGGTCCAGTTGCGGGCGTACATGACGCGCCGGCGCCAGTTCGGCGGGTTGATGCTGTCAGGCAGCGGCAGGCGCTCGATGTCCAGGATCTCGATCGGGCCGAATTCCATTTCCGACACCCCGGCCGGGGCCTTGAACACGGCCGCCTGCAGCTTGCCGGCGCGGCTGAAGCCGTACCACCCGCCGATGCCCTTGGCCAAGGCTTCCAGGATGTCGCGCAGGCTGGCCTGCTCGTTGATGTAGATCCCGACGGCGGCGCCGTTGGCGCTGCGGCAGGCGGCCATGGCGGCGCTGTCGATCTCGCTGTCGGCCAGGTTGCCGTGGCGCCTGGCCATGTGGTTGATGATGTCGGCCGTGGTGACGGTCATCGGGGCCACCAGGTTGACGACGTCCTGCAGGTAACGCTCGGCGATCGACAGCTCGCTGGCGCTGGCCGCCCGATCGAGGATGACGGCGCCATAGAACCGGCCGTTCCAGTAGGAGCCGGCGGCGGTGGCACCGGTGGCGCCCTGGCAGCCCAGGAAGAAGCTGGTTGCGGTGCCCGGGTAGGCGATGGTGCCGCCGGCGCCGGTGTAGCTGGCCTTCTCGACGGCCTCGACGCGCAGGTCGACGTCCTTGAGGTCGCACCAGGTGGTGATGACATGGTTGCCGGCGGCCAGGGTGGCCGGCGACAGCACGCTGCGCGCGGCCCCGCCCAGGGTGATCATGGTGCCGGTGTTGGCCGTGACGCCGTCGCTGTAGTGGCCGATCTCCCAGCCGTTGGCGCCGTTGCTGCTGGTGGTCATCAGTTTGCGGCTGACCAGCTCGCTCCAGCTGGCGGCCTGGGCGGCCACCACGGCGGTAACGCCGAGGCTGAATTGGTAGGCGGCGCTGGTGACCGACACCAGGAACTGGGCCCCGGAGAATTGCAGGTAATAGGCCCCGGTGGTGGCGTCCTTTTGCAGCGTCGGCCGGGCGCCGGCGCTGGGCTGCCACAGGTCGCGGGAGGTGCCGCTCTTGTCGGCCAGGTAGCCGACCGGCTGGCCGACGGCCGTGACCTTGGTGGTGCGCGCCGAGTCCTGCCACATGGTCGTGAAGTCGCTGGGGTCAAGCCAGGCGCCGCCGGTACCGCCGGTGAACAGCGACGCGGGGGTCAGCACCTCGCCCACCGCGTCGACGGTGATCTCGCCCGCCGGCATGGCCGACAGGGTGAAGCTGCCAGTGGCCAGGTCGACGCTGTAGCCCGTGCCCGGGGTGAGCAAGGCGCCCCGGTCGTACACGGCATCGAGCGAGCGCAGGGCGCCGTCGTGGACCTGGTACAGCAGCTGGTTGGCGTCGACCATCACCGCCGAAACGTTGAGGCACTTGCCGTAAAGCAGCGGCTTGGGCCGGCCCACGACGTTGGCGTCGCCCGCCAGGCCGCCGGCGCCGGTGTACAGGTCGCGCTGAATCGGGATCTCCAGCTTGTAGCCGAAGTCGCGCACCAGGAGGCGCACGCGGTCTTCGTCGACCTCCCAGCCGCGCGCGGTGCCGTCGAAGATGACCCCGAAGTCGCTGTAGGCGAAGTCCTCGGCGCCGACCTTGACCGTCACCCGCCGGCCGTCGACGGCGCTGCCGGTGACAATGCTGTCGTAGTAGCCGTCGCTGTTGAGCATCTCGATATCGCCCCAGCCGGTCGCGGCCTGGCCAGCGGGCTCGCCCTGGCCGATCAGGCTGCGCTCAAAGCGCAGGGGCACGTCCAGGCGGCCCTCGAAGTAGGTTTGCGACGGGGTGTCGGTGGCCTTGCTGATAAAGCCCTGGCTGGCGGCGTAGACGGTCGTGAGGCCGTAGGCCCCGGTCTGCTCGCCGATCAGAATGCCAAGGGGGAATTCGGAGAAGGCGTAGGCGCCAAAGAACATTATGCGACCCTTACTTCTGGCTCGAATTCGAGCGTGTAGATTCGGTTGGCGTCCGGCGCCCTGACCACCTTGGCCAGGGGGTCGGTTGGTGCGGTACGGACGGTGCCGCTGCTCGGCCCCGGGGCGCGCACCTGCATGACGCCGATTTCAACGGTGAACACCCGTTGCTCCTCGGGGCGTAGCAGCAGCTTGGCCACGGGGGTGCTGGGGAGTGCGGCGGGGGCGCCTGGGGCCTTGCCCGGTACGCGGAAGGTTTCCGGGCTGATCTCGACCGCAAACACCCGCTGAATCGTCGGATTGGTCGCTAACAGCTCGAAAAGGCTAACAATTTTGGCCTTGACCGAAGAACTGCCGGCGAGACTGGCGCGCAGCATCTGCTCGCGGCCGGCAAAGGCCGTAACGGTGCCGGCGCCGGCGACGCTGGCAGTAAACCCGTTGATCTTCTCCGGGTCGGCCTCCAGCACCGACCCGGCGCCGGTCAGGGTGGTGCTCAGGGCCTCGATGTGGTTCGGGTAGCCGGTGATGCTGCCTGCGCCCGCCACAGTGGCCTTCAACACCACTTCCATGATGTAGGCGGCGTCCAGGCTGCCGGCGCCGGCGACGGTGGCCACCGGCCCGCGAACGGCGCCTGGGGCGGCGGTGACGGTACCGGCGCCGTTCAGGTCGGCGTCAGCGGCGTTGATCAGCTCCGGCTCGGCGTCGATGCTGCCGGCGCCGGCGATCGAGGCGGTGGCCACCGCGCGCAGGTCCTGGTCGGCGGTGACCGATCCCGCGCCGGCGACGCTGGCACCGGTGCCGTTGATCAGCTGCTCGTCGCCGGTGATTGAGCCCGCGCCGGCCACGGCAGCCGCGCCCACAGCGAACAGGTCGGCGTCGCCGGTGATCGAGCCTGCGCCCGCTACGGTGGCCGTGAAGCCCAGCAGCAGGTCAAAGGCGCCGTCGATATCGCCAGCACCGGCGATCGACGCTGTGGGCCCCCGGATGGCCCCTGGAACGGCGGTAACGCTGCCGTCGCCGGCGACGTCGGCGTCCGTGTCCAGCCAGAAGCCTGTGAGCGTGCCCTGGCGGATACCGCCGCCGATCGGCGCCTCGCCGAACGCGCCGCCGGCGAAGGGCACCACCTCCTCGGGGTCGCCCAGCCAGCCGCGCCCGTTCAGCACGTAGGCGTCGGTGCTCAGCGGGTAGCCGCCGTTGCCGGTGATGGTCCCGGTACCGGCCACGCTGGCCGTCGGGCCGTGGATCAGCTCGTCGTCGCCATCGATGCTGCCGGCGCCGGCGACGCTGGCCGTTCCCACGGCGTACAGGTCAGGGTTGGCGGTGATGGTGCCCGCCCCTGCCACCGAGGCGGTGGCCACCGCCAGGCGGTCGGCCTCGCCGTCGATGCTGCCGGTACCGGCGACGTCGGCCTCGGCGACCGCGTACAGGTCGGGGTTTGCGGTGATCGTGCCGGCGCCGGCGACGGTGATGGTGGCCACCGCGCGCAGGTCGGCGTCGGCCGTAAGGGTGCCGGCACCGGTGAGGGTGCCGGCGTCCAGCGGCTCGATTAGGTTGGGGACGGCGGTAATGGAGCCGGCGCCAGCGACGCTGGCGGTGGCCACCGCGCGCCGATCGGCATCAGCGGTGACGCTGCCGGCGCCCGCCAGGTCGGCGTCGACGTCGTGGGTGCCGGCGGTGGAAAAGGCCGCTAGGGGCGTGACCGAAAACGGCGAACTACTGAACACGGCCGCGCCCTCCTGCGGTTAAGGGGTGACTTAGTCGATCGATACGGTCAGGTTGTTCGGTGCAAAGCGCAGGGAGTCACCGACCGCCACCGCCTTGCTCGCGGTTACCGGCCCGTAGAACAGCAGGTTGCCGGCGCCGATGGTGGCGCTGTCGACGATGCCGATGTGGGTCACGGTGCCCCAGCTGGTGGTCACGCACGGGCCGAAGTTGATGTCGGCCGCGTTCTGCGACGTCGAGCCGCCCGAGCTGGTCGACATGGTGCTGGTGATGGCCTGGCGCGCGTAGCCCCGGCTCGCCGGCACCTCGGCGGTCAAGGTGCCGTTGTCGGTCGGGTCGGCGGTGAACAGCGCCAGGTAAACCGTGGTGGGCATGGTGTACGCGGCCTTGCCCAGGATGTGGTTGGTCAGCGCCGTTTCGGCGTAGTTGGTGAGTTTGCTCATGGGTGGCCCTTATGGTTTCTCGTTCATGCGGCGCAGCTCGCGGCGCATACCTTTCACTTCGTCCTGCAGCTCGCCGAACAGGTCGACCAGCTCGCCCAGCTGCTGGGTTTGGTCCTGGCCGGTGGTGACGATGGCTTTTACCACCTCACCGGCGCCGCCCTGCCCGCCGCCAGTCCCGCCAGCGCCAGCGGCCATCGCGGCCGATTGGCCGGCGGTGTAGACCTGCTCGCCGCCCCGGAAGGCGACCAGCTCGGGGCCTTGCTCGCCGACCCATGCCATGCCCCGGGGTGCGTTGTAGGTGCCGGTGGCAAAGCCCGGCAGCTCCAGCTGCTTGCCCAGGTTCTCGATGGTCTTGCGGATGAAATCCGCCATCGTCGTGTACTGCTCGCTGCTGGCGTAGAAGTCGCGGCCGATCTTGAGCAGCTGGTCGGCGTAGCCGGTGATGCTG